>DASUFX010000596.1:0-28571 GCA_036274355.1 Kofleriaceae bacterium
CGCGCGAAGTGCTTCATGTGCCACGCGATGCCCTGCGATACGCCCATCGTGCCGTACGAGCTGTGGCCGATCTCGTGCAGGTCGTACGGGATGCCGATCAGCGGGTACATGTTCATGTGCGACTGCGCCATCGTGAACTGCAGCGTCGCAACCCGCGTCAGGTCGCAGACGACCGCCATGTGCAACAGATCGACGAGCAGCGTCGCACGCGCTTCCTCGTCCGAGTAGCCCGCGTTGATGTCGAAGCCGGTGCCGCCGTTGACGGTGTTGTTGCCACCGACCGCCGGATCGCCGCCGGGATCCGCAAGCAGCTGGCATGCGCCGCCACCGTCGGGCGCGATCGCCGAGATGCGGCGCTCGAGGTCGCGCACTGCGTCGAGGTGCTGCTGCATGCGCTGGCGATCCGCGGTGCCGAGCTGGGGCATCAGCTTCTCGGTCTTCGCGCTGACGAGATCGAGCACGCTCTTGCGCTGTGCCAGCAGGAACGCGCGCTTCGCAGCTTCGGCCGGATCGACTGGCGTGAACCCGACGAACAGCGAGTCGAACGCGGCGCGCGGTGACACGGTCGACGGAATGCCAACGAGTTGCGAACCGTTCATGCGATACGAGATCACGTCGCGGCCATACGGCGCCGACTGATCGAGGTACCACGACGCCTGCACTCGATAGACGAGCGACTTGAACGTCGTCGAACCACCGAGCGCATCTGCGACGAGCTGATCCGACGTCGGCCCGTGCACCTTGTTGTCGTTCGTGGATACGCCCGAGAGCAGCGGTCCGAGCGAGTTGATGTGGAAGTCGTCCGAGCGGCCGCCTGCCGGCACCGCGCCGCCGTTGTCGAACGCGGTCGGGATCTTGAGGCCCGACACGACCGTGATCTCGTTCTTGATGTTGTTGTGGTTCGCGAGCGGTGCGAGCGCAACCTTGAGATCGTAGTTCGCGCCGATCGTGTCCGGCACGTACATGTTGTGAATCGGATCGTTATCGGCGCCGAGCGACTGACCGCCGAAGCACACGATGTAGCGTTTCGGGATCGTCGGGTTCGCACCGCGGGCGCGCTTACCACCTGTCATCGCCTCGAGTAGTGGGAGCGCGAGGATCGAGCCACCGATTCCCTTGAGGACCGTGCGTCGGTCGAGCTTGATCGCCATGGCTACTTCTCCTCCTGGCGGTAGCCGAACGCGTCGGCCGAGACGAGGTCGAGCATCAGCTCGTCCAACTTGCGGGTCTGCGTGAACTCGGTCGCGAGCGCGTCGATCACTTGCGCGTCGTCGCGCTGCTCGCGGTGGCCCACCGCGAAGCGGTAGAGCTGCGTGACGAGGCAGTTCTCGAGAACGCCGCTATCGATGAGGACGGACTCGAGCTGAGCGGGTCCGTTGAACGTGACTGGCTCGTCGCCGAGACCGTACAGCTGGCCATCGCCGCTGATCACGCAGCTCGCGTCGTCCTTGTCGGTCGTGCGCCAGGCGCCGGTCTGATCGAAGTTCTCGAGCCCGAAGCCGACCGGATCCATCTGGTTGTGGCAGCCATAGCAAGCGCCGTCGCTGCGGTGCGATGCATACCGATCGACCTTGCACGTCGACATCGTCGTCGAGGTCGGCGGTTTGTCGACGTCGACGTTCGGCGGTGGCGGCGGCACGACCTGACACATCAACCGCTCGCGGATCAGCCTGCCGCGTTGGGTCGGGCTGGTGTCGCCGAACTTGCCGGCGACGGAGAGAAACGCGCCGGTCGACAGCAAGCCGGCTCGATTACCCGGCCCGCTGTACGTTGCCCAGCCGGCACCGCCGCTTGGTGTCGGCATGCCATAGAGCTGCGCGAGGTTGGCGTCGATATATGTCTCGTTGGACGTGAACAGATCCGCCCACGGCCTCCCCTCTTCGAACACGACACGCTCGATCAGCTTCTGCGTCTCGGTACGCATCGACGCGACGAGGTCCGCCGAGTGCGGCAACTTGTAGTAGCCCAGCCACATCGCGTGGAACCGATCGATGCGAGCACGCGCGCGCGGATCGGCAAGCAAACGCTCGGCCGCAGCACGCACCTGTTCCGGCGTGCGCAGCGCTCCCTTCGATGCAGTGTCGAGCAGCTCGTCGTCGGGCGTCGAACCCCAGATGAAGTACGACAGGCGGGTGCCCACCTCGTAGTCGTCGAGCCGGTAGAGCCCCGTGCGGCCCTTCACGGGCTCGCCCCGCTCGATGCGATAGAGAAACTCGGGATCCTGCAGAAGCGCCGCGATCACCATGCCAGCGCCGACATAGAAGTCGTTGCCTTCGACCGATAACGACGAGAACGCGACGTATTGCTCGACCTCTTGGGGCGTGAGCGGCCTACGCAGTGCGCGTCGCCCGAACGTCATCACGAACGAACGCAAGCACGCGGTGTCATCGGCGCCAGTCGGAACGCATCCGATCACCTGATCGCGCTTCGCCGGATCGGCCATCAAACGGGCCGACGCCTCGAACGCGAGTGTCTCAGCCGCGTCGACGAGGATTCCCGACGGCTGCTGGGTCGTGAAGTCGTTGTCGAATGGATCGAGTACGTCTTCGGGCAGCTTCGCAAAGCCCGAGCGCGACTCGTCGAGCAACAGATCGCGCACCGTGTTGTCGTATTCGTTGCGCGACAACCGGCGCGCGCCGGTCGGCCCAACGGAGACGCGGGGGACACTGTCATTGCCGCACGCAACAAGTGCGAGCGCGAGACAGACCTTCGGCCATTGGAGGTCCCTCATCACCTCCGATAGTCGCACTACGTGCGATGCTTTGAGCTCAAAGATTATCCGCTGTCAGCCAATGCCAGAACGCGGCCTCGAGCTTGTAACAACAGTGGAACCACCTGTGCGTCGACTCTGATTGTGAGCCGCAATGCTATGCCGGGAGCTCGTAACCAATCTGCGATTCGATCTCGAGCGTCTTCTTGACCGCAGGCCGCGGAAACTCGTAGCGGGCGATTTCGCGGCGCGACCGCACTCCGAGCGCAGGCGCCCATGGCCCTTAGTGCACCGCAGACCACAACAATCGACGGTTGCGCAGCGTAAGTCGTGCAAGACGGTGTGCGCTGTCGACACGCGGCCGACATCGAGCAAGTGGACGATTCGACCAGGCTCGGTTCGGCATCGGGGTTGCTCTGATCACCCGCAATGCTGTCGCTCACAAACCTCGCTGTGGGTCCGCGTGTGGAATTGCAACTCGACGAATATGCCGCTCGTCACCAACGCCGTGAGCTCGGTGGCTTCGTTCGCTTCTGCATCGATCAGATCGAGCGCGACGCCGGCCCCGCCACGTGGTGGAAGGTAACGCTCGCGCCCGAGAGCGTCTGTTATTCGTGCGAGGTGATCGTCGAACACCGCGGCGTCGTCGTCCACGCGAGCGGGACTGGCTTCGACGCGGCGGTCGCCGGTCGAGACGCATTCTGCAAGGTCGATCGGGTGCTCCACGAGACGCGTGTAGACCTTGCTCGTCTGGGATCGGAGGTCGCCTGTGTCACTCGCTAGAGCATCAGATCGGGTTTCGTGGTCGATGTTCGTTGCAGCGCACCGCGCCCAGCCGCGGCGCCGTCTCGGCGCTACCACCGACCGGGTTCTCGTGTTGGTGCGTGACTCTGAGGTTCGGCGCTGGATCGAGCACGAGATGTTCGGCGAGCGCGTTTCCGTCGACTTCGTCGATGCGGTCCCCGACATCCTGACGAGCTTGACGCTCGTCCCACCGCCGTGGCCGCAGTTGTTGATCATCGATCTCGACGCGATTGCACGGGCTGAGGTCGATCAGCTCGCCACGATCCGCGAGGCTGGCTGGCCGGGAATGGTCATTGCGCTCGGCGACCCCGGTGTGACCGTGCAACGATCACTGGACATCGACATCGTCGTGCCGCGCTCGCTCAAATGCGAGCAGCTGCGCAATGCCCTCAAGGAGCTCCGATCCAATCGTGCCGCGCTGTCGGCGCACCATCGCCGCGCGGGCTAGCGAGCTAGCCCCAGTCGAACGTCTGGCCATTCGGACCGCGCCACTGATGCAGTCCATCGTGCCCCGGCGCTAGCCCGCACGAAACTTCGGCAGTGAGTCGTGCGCCGCAGACAGCCGCACGCGTTTCCGGGGACCGATCAGCGACCAGCTGGATCCCGGTAGCAACGATGCTGCCATCGGCAACCTTCTGCCGTTCGATCTGGCGCAGTGCCAACGCGATCCGGCGCCCCTCGTCGGTGTCCAGTAGACGGCGCGCGACCTCGCGATAGAGGTACTCCACCCGGTGTAGCGATCGGATCGAGAACCGGCGAGTGACCGCTTGCTCGATTCGAGACGCACCGTGCAAGTGGCAGCCACTCCACTCGGCGCCCCAGCACACCTCGACGTCGGCGTCCGCAGTCGGCATCGCAAGCGTGATCCGCGCGATCGCGTCGTAGTACCAACGGAGTGTTCTGACGTCAGGCGCGGTGACGTCGAGCTCTTCGATGATGAGACGTCCGCCCGGCTTCAAGTGGGCATAGACGTCATCGAGAAACGCGTCCAGATCCTGTTCGCGCTGCAGGACATTGGTCATCGCGATCGCATCGAATGGATCGCCCTCGTACGTCGAGAGATCGGTGTCGAGGCGCGTGACGCCAGCCGAAGGCTCTCCATCACGAAAGGTGGTCACGCTGAAGCCAAGCGAGGCGAGACGGGTGGCGAGCTCGCCACGCGATCCGAGCTCGAGCACGCGTGGCCGACCGCGCAGGGAGTCCGCCGCGAAGGCGGCCGTTTGTTCGATGTGAATCTGACCGGGCGTGGGCTTGCACATGGTAGTCGGCCTGCGTTGCGAACATCCCCGAGGGCGGCGGCATCGTAACCTGATCGAAGGGCCATGCGTTCGCGGCAGCTCACAATCCACGCGGCTAATGGCCGACGCGTGACGACTGCGCGGTGATGATTTCCGTGGGCACGGGGATATCGGCGAGAGTCGGCGTGACTCGGTCGTGACCGATCTCCCGGCCCAAACGACGTCTTGTTGATCCCGATCGGACACTATGCAACGGTCGAAAGCGAACATGCGCCTCCCCCACCTCGCCCTCGCGATTGTCGCCGCCGCTGGCTGCGCCAAAGGTGGCGACGGCGGCGAAGACGAAATGGTCGACGGTTCGTGTGGCGATCGCTGCGACGCCGATAGCGACGGCGTGTTCGATCCCATGGACATGTGCGCGAATACGCCGTCGGGCGAGATGGTCAACACCAAGGGGTGCTCGGACTCGCAGCTCACGCCAACGCTCGAGCCGACGTTCCCGCCCTACAACCTCATGTGGACGATGGGCGGCGACATCGGTCGACCCGGCGGGCTGACGTGGACCTACGATGGCATCCAGCGCGGCGACCTCTTCCACATCTACTGGATCATCTGTGACGACCCGCTGCAGCCGTGCGGCATCTCGCTCGACGGCCCGATCGACAAGCCCTCCGAGAGCTGGAAGTTCAGCGCGACGGATTCCGATCTGCCGGCCGGCAAGGTCGCCTTCACCAACATCACCGCGATCGCGCTCGACGGTGGAACCAACCAGGCACTCGATGGTCGCCTGACCGTTACGATCACATCGGCGACGGATGTCGCGCTTCCGTTCGCCACCGTGAACGCGCTCGGTGTGCCCGCGCGTGCAGGTACCTACGGCGCCGAGATTCCAGGAACCGGTTACAAGGTCGCCGCGCTGATCGAAGTGAGGGACACGTCGGGGACGTGGACGCCATACCTCGACTACTACGACGCTGCCCCCACGCCGATGACGGGTGGCTCGACATCGGTTTCGTTCGGCGCGTCGTTCTATTCGAAGTAGTCGCCGCGACTACGGCTGCATGCAATCGCCAAGTGCATTCGGCGCGATCGCGCACAGGCACGCCTTTTCGTCGTCACGCATGCAATGACCGGCGCTACTGCCCGTCGGATACGTGCACGTGAGGGAGGTGTCCTGACACATGGCGCCGGAGAAGCCGCCGCAATCGCCCCGCACCGACGCGCAGACATTCGTCGAGATGCACTCGAGACCCGCAGGGCACGTCGTCGTGCAGGCCATGCCGATCGATCCGCACGCTGCGACGTCAACATCGGGCCGCGCGGTTGTCGCGTCAGCGGGCGCTCCCGAATCGCTACATGCCGCAAGCAGCACGATGAAGGCGAGCCGCCGAGTCATGCGGGCATCGTAACTCGGTTCGGCCAGGCTCGCGTGCAGCGCGTAGCGTGGTCAAACGCCGGGACTGTGACCAGGCGCAACAGTTCGCTTCACCTACATCGCGCCGACGATTGAACGTGTGCGGCTGCGATTCAATCCGCGCGGCGTAGCCACGATACTAGGCACGTGCCTCGTTGTTGCCTGTTGTTTGTGCTCAGCGCCTGCGCGATCACACACTATCCGCCGCCTGCCCCACCGCGCACGACGCACGTCGGTCTAGCGATCTCCACGACGACGCTCGCGAACGGCCAACGCGTCGTGCTGGTCAACGACCCACATGCGATCGACGTGCAAGTCACGATGCGATACCAAGTGGGATCGATCAACGACGGTGCCCAACCGGGCATCGCGCACTTCGTCGAGCACTTGATGTTCGAACAGATCCTCGACGGGCAGCCGCTGTTCACCCACTACGAGGACACGGCATCATTCTTCAATGCGTACACCAACTTCGAAGCGACCACGTATGTAGCGCGTGGGCCCGCCGAGCAGCTCGACAAGCTGCTCGCACTCGAAGCAGCGCGGCTGTCGTTGCCCTGCAACACGATCACCGATGCGGCGTTCGCGCGCGAACGCGAAGTCGTGATCAACGAGCTGGCCGAGCGTGATCAAACGACCGAAGTATACGGCGCGATCCACGGCGTGCTCTTTCCCAAAGACCATCCCTATCGCCAAGCGATTGGTGGTAGCGAAACGAGTATCCGCGCGATCACGCGTGAGCAGGCGTGCGCGTTCGCGTCGATGTACTACGCACCAAGCAACGCGGTGCTCGTCGTCTCGGGCAACATCGGCGACCGCGCACGGGCTGCTGTCGCCCCGCTCGGCAGAGTTGCTCCGGGCCGTCGCACTCCGGCGCCGCGTAGCGTGCCCAGGGTCGCGCTTCATCCTATCCACGTCGATGTGCCCGCCCCGGTCGACGAAGACATCCTCGTACTCGCCTGGCCACTGCCTACCGATCCCGAGCTTCAGGTGAAAGTGCGTGCAGTCGCGGCGGCTCTGCCGCGGCTCGTCGACAACGAGATCAAAGGCACGGTCGCGTCGGTCGAGTTCGGCGATCGCGGCGCGCCGATGTTTGGCCTCGCCGTGTTGCCTGCTGAGGGCGAAACCTTCCAGGACGCGACCAGTGCGACGCGCAAGGGCATCGAGCAGCTGCCAGCGCTGTATGTCGAAGAGGACGAGAAGAGCGACGTCCTGTTCGATCGCATGCGCGAAGGCGCGGTTTACGCGCTCTACTCGGGGCTGGAGGACGGCAGCGATCGCGACAGCCGGCTAGCGGCCTACGTGCTCGCCGGCCGCGATCCGAACCGTGCATTTGCAGCCGAGCTCGACGCGCTGCGCGGCATGACGCGAGACGAGGCCGCTGCGATCGCAACGCAGTACTTGGCAGCAAACGCGCCGACGGTCCTGACGCTCAAAGCGGCCACCGGGAAGAAGAGCGGCCAGACCCTCGCGCTGCACAAGCCTATTCACGACATCGGGCCGCGTCGCAAGCCGCCTGATCCAGCGCTCGCGCGAAAGCCCGCCGATATCACGGCGCCCAACCAGATCATCGATGCCAAGACGCGCGTGTTGCCAAACGGCCTCAACGTCGTCCTGTTGCCGATGAGCAGCGTGCCCACCGTCGACATTCGATTGATCTTCCCCACCGGGATGGCGGACGAGGCTCCCAATCAGCGCGGTCTCGCCAATCTCACGGCGCACGCGCTGACCTGGGACCTGCATCACTTCAACGACGTCCTACTATTCGCGGCGGCCGGCGGTCTGAAGGACGTTGACGTCGGGGTCGACCGCACGACGTTCTCGGTCCAGGGCATGGATACGAAGCTCGACGTGTTGCTCGCCGGACTTCGCCGCTTGGTTCGCGAAGGCACCTTTGACGACGATTCTGCAGAGCTCGTCTCGACGATGCGCGGCGCGGCCAAGCGTGCCGACGACGAAGGCGAGCTGACCGATACGTGGCGAGCGGCGGTTTTCGGCGCCGATCATCCCTACGTGCGCGCCGGCATTGCGCGCTATTCGAATAGCGCATTGACGCTCGACGATGCCGCCCAGTTCCGCGCGATCCACTACACGCCCACGAACGCGACGCTCGTGATCGCGGGCAGCTTCGATCCAGCACTCGCCGATCGCTGGATCGACTTCTTGTTCGCTGACTGGCGCGGCCCTCAGGTGTATCGACAAACGCCACGCAGTAAGCCCGCACCCGCATCGATCGGCAAGGCCGACGACCTCACGATGCTACAGCTGCGTATCGCGATTCCCGCGATCGCTGGCGGTCGGCCGGAACAGCTGGTCGCCGCCGAGATGCTCGGGGAGATCGCGCGCGACATACGGTTCGAGCTTGCCGCCGGCTATAGCGTCAACGCCCAGCTCTCCGAGAGGCGGTTGGCTCGCAACTACCTGCTCGGCGGCTACGTCGATATCGCGCGATCGAGCGCCGCGATCGAGCTGATCCGCGATCGCGTTACCCAGCTGCGCAACGACAACGACGCGGCCGCGCGTGCGTTCGTCACCGCCCGCAAGCACGTCATCGCGCAGCTGTTGTCACGCGTAGGCAGCGCGGGGTCGCTCGCGCAGCGCGTCGAGCACGACGTCGAGATGGAACGCGATCCGATGTCCGATTTGAAGACCGCCGCAACGGTCCGTGCACTGACGCTCGACACCATGGCCGCAACGCTCGCCGATATCGACCTATCGCGCGCGACCGTGATGATGCGAGGCCCCTCCGCAGAGCTCAAACAAGCGTTCGACATTCTCGGTCGCAAGGCGAGCTACGTGCTCGAGGACCCGTTCAAGGCGCAGGCAGCTGATGACTCGGCGCCGGGCGCGACCGGTGTTCTCGGCACGATTGCGATGCCAGTCAGAAAGTCCGACGTCGAGCCTGCGCTCACGCTGCAACCGCCGCCGCGACTCGCGCTCACGATCGCGGTCAACGCGCTCGCTGGATTGCTCTTCGAAGGATCGGAGTTCTACCCGGCGTTGGGAGAGTCAGTACAGGTGCACGCCGGCTATCGCTACATGCCCGACCGCTCGATCGGTGCGCGCCTGGCAGTAGGCAAGTTCGCCGGCAGCTACGGAGCCGGTGAGCCCGGCCTCGATTTCACGGCCGTGCCGATCGATATCGGCGCGGTCATTGGCTTCGACTTCAGCAAGAAGCGCTCGTACCTCGAAGCGAACGTCGGTCTTCGTCTCGATCGCGTCAGCGACAGCATGCCGACGCGCACATACAAAGGGCTCGGTTACGGCGCCATCCTCGGGCGCAACCTCGCGCGGATCGGTGGCAGCTGGCTCGCGCTCGCGTTCGGCTTCAATGCGATGAGCTATCGGACCTCGGACTCGGGCGCCACGCTGCTGACGGTAGGTCTCGTTCTGCGACGCTGAGCGAAAATGTACCCACTTGGGCGAGCTGCCCCGTTCAAGGGGCATGCGCCTTCCGTCAGTCGTTTTCGCGCTCTTACTCGTCGCCTGCCAAGGAGGTACCGATGGCCCGGAGGATCCGGGCGGTGGGACCGCACCTGATGCAGGCACTACAACGCATCCACCCGATGCAGGCATGACGTGCGTCCCCAAGACGTGCGCGCAGCGCGGGGCCGAGTGCGGCACCACCGACGACGGCTGTGGCCACAGTCTCGACTGTGGTTACTGCCTGTTTCAAAGCGATGCGTGCGAGAGCAACCAGTGCGTCTGCCAACCGTCGTGTTACATGCGTCAGTGCGGTGACGACGGGTGCGGCGGCACGTGCGGATCCTGTGGCGCGAACGAGTCGTGCAACCAGTACGGCAAGTGCATCTACGAAGGCGCCGGCACGACGCCACCCGCGACCTGGCACTGCAATGCCGCGTACTGGGATGCCGGCGATGGCTGCGACTGCAACTGCGGCGCACTCGATCCCGATTGCGGTCAGTCGGGCCAGTCATTGCATGGCTGCACCGGACTGAACAGCCCCACTTGCGATGCGCAAGGTCTGTGCACGGGCGGCGGCGCGTGCCACTCCGTTCCAGGTAGCGCGTACCTCACGCACTACATGGTGATCCAGTCAGCGCCGACGATGTATGGCGGCACCGTCGCATCGGGCCGATACGAAGGCACGGACATGCACAGCTACAATCCGCCCGGCGGAATTTCGGGCTACGCCGGCGGCGATGGCGTCGCGATCGAAATCAACGGCACGACGTGGAAGCGCATGCGGCGCCCCGTTGGCGGCTACCCGCCCGTCGACGAGACGTTCACCGCAAGCTTCTCGGGCACTACGGTCACGCTCACGCGCACCTGCCCGTCGGCGCTCACCGAGACGTTCACGTATACGGCGTCCTCGACGCAGCTCGTGCTCTCGCAGCCGAGCGGCTCGGGCACGAAGGTCATCACGTTCACGAAGCGCTGGTGACAGACCACACGTGATGTCGGAGCGCCGCCCGATCAGGGTGGGCAGACGTTGAAGCTGCCGATGCGTACCGTCGAGGGCGCCGCGACGGGCTGACTCGTCAGCGTCATGAACGACGGGAGGATCATCTCGGGTGGGGGCCGGGTGTGATCGGCGCCGATCCTCACCCAGCGCTCGCCGTCGGCAGACACTTCACCGATCACGGCATCCTCGTCGAGGCGAACGCGCCACCACACGGCTGCCGGGTCCCAGGGCGCGTAGCCGAACCGCGTCCTCTCGTCGCCCATGATGTGCTCGAAGAACAGCATGTCCATGGCCGCGTCGTACCCAACGCGCCATGCCTCGACGGAAGCCAACGCAACGAGAACCGAGTCCTCACCGACCTCGGTCGCGACATCGTGCACTTCTGCGATCGTCCCGAACGTCGAAGTGAACGGGATCAGCTGCGTCGCGCCGCACACGCAAAACACGTCACCCGCACCGGGCTTCGGCGCCATCACGAGGTCGCCGTTCTCGACGGTGGCGGTGCAGTCGAGCTGCGACAGCTGCCCCCACGAGCACGGCGATGCCGTCGGCTGCTCGAAGTCGTCGTGTGGTGCCGACTCGAGTTGCACACAGGGCGTCGAGTCGACGTCGGGTGTGGAGCTGCAGCCGCAGACCATTGCTGCGATGACCCGACTAAAGGCGGTGAGCCGTTGGTACTTCCTCACCTGCGGAGTCTATCTCGACGTGTCACGCCCCGGGAATCAGCACCGAGCCCACGGTGTGCGGTGTTTCGGCGAAGTCGACGTCGAGCGTGAGCTGGAATTCGCCGGTGGTCGGGTTGTCGACGAGGATCTGGAACATCCCAGAGTCGGCCGACTTCGAGTAGCTGGTGCCGACGTGATAGAGCCATACCTGGACGATGGCCCACTTCGGCACGCCGTTTTCGTAGATGAACGGACCGAGAAAAACGAAGCGCTCGGGGCCACCCGTCATCGAGCACTGATCGTAGGTCGATGGCACGTCGGCCACGCACACCCAGTTGAGTGGATCGGTCGAGCTCGCTCGCTTGATCGACGCGTACTGCAGCGTGAACGGCATCCCGTACATGACGCCCGTCACCCGCGTCTCGGTGACGCCAGCATCTCGGCGTGCATCGCCGTTATCGGTGCCGTCCGCAGCATCGGACATTTCCCCCTCGCTGCCGCCGCAACCGATTGCCAACACCAAGAGAACCAACCCGCGCATCACGTCATTATTTGCTGAGAACGAGCCGACCGCGAGGTGAGCATTGTCGTACCTCACGATTCTTGCTGGTGGATGTCAGCTCTTCGTGATGGTCAGCACCATCTCGATCGTGACATCCGTGCCGACCTGCTCCTCGGGATTCTGAGCGGGGTCGCTGCCGATACCGAAATCGAGTCGCCCGAACGTGTGTGTGCCTTTGATCGTGATGCGATCCGCTTTGCGATCGAGGACGTCGAACGTGATCGGATAGGTCTTGGTGATGCCGTGCGCGACCACAGTCGCGTCGGCCGCGTACGTCGCGCCGGCTTTCTGCTTCACGTTCGCGATCGTGATCGTCGCGGTCGCGAGCTTCGCGACATCGAGGTAGGCCGGCGACTTCAGATGTTCGTCTCGCTCATCCGAGTCGGTGCGAAAGCTCGAGAGGGCGATCTCGATCGTCGCTGTGCCGCCCTCGATCTTTTGCGGATCGAAATCGGCCTTCACGACGCGGAACTTCTCGAAGTTGATCCGAACCGGATCGCTCGGCTTGGGATTCTTGTGATGAGCGAGCACGGTGATGTGATCCGCGCGAGCGTCGGGCTCGCTCGCGGGCTCAGTCACGCTCGCACTCGAGCCCGCGGACCCGGTCGCTGGCGTCGGCGCTTTGTCTTCTTCCTTCTTGCACGCCGGCGCAGCGAGACCGGCGACAAGACAGGCAGCAGTGAACAGGTTGGCTAACTTCATTGGAGGCTCCGCGCCGGTCATCAATCAGTCGTGTGGCGCAGCACGAGTGACACGTGAATGGGAATGCGCTCGCCGTCGAGATCGTGTGCCTTCGGTGCGAGCGCGGTATCGCGGGTGACGAGCGCGAAATCGGCCTGCACGAGCAGCACGTCCCCGGCGAGACCGAGACGGGCCAGCGGTGCGGCGTCGAGCTTCGTGAGCGTGCCGGTGACGTCGATCGCGTGAGTCCGGCCCATCAGCGAGACGGTGGCTGGCGCGCGAAACGCAAGCTCGCGTGGGCCGTTCGCACGGACCGCCGCGGCGTGATCGAGTGTGACGCCGATGCGCGGGAACTCGTCGGCATGGAGATAGCCCTCGCGCGCGTGCTTGCTGCGTTCGCCGACACCGGTATCGACCGAGGCCGCTGCAACGCTAATCTCGGCATGCAGCGGCCTGCGCAGATCGCGAGGCGTGGCCCGCCAGGTACCGGTGACGTCGCCAAACCTCGCGTCGAACGCTTCGCCGCCTGCCGACAGGTGTGCGGTGACCGCGGTCCCCGCATGAGTCACGACGACGTAGCTACCTTCCGGTGCATCGAGCGAGCCCTCGATGCCGTCTTCGATCAACACGGCCGCCGTTGCGGGCAACGTGTCGCGCGCATGGAGGGGCCCTGCCCCGCTGACGAACGCCGCTGCCGGAACGCAGAGCGATATCGCCGCGAGACACCACGACCCGACACGCAGGAGCCGACCTCGCGCTGGTTGCGAAGTGCGCCGGCGGATCCACCAGCCGACAACGGCGAGCACGAGCATCAGCCCGGCGATCGCGGCGCAGACGTCGAGACCGAGCCAGATCGGATGCTGCGTGCTGATGCGCCAGCCGAGATCGGGATCTGGCACGTAGAAGCGCTTGGCGAGCGCCGTGTAGACGTTGCCCGAGCCCTGCACATACCAACGCACCAGCGACGCGCCTAATGCCGCGGCCACGACGAGCACCGGCGCAAACGGCGACCACGAGTGCAGGATTCGGCGCATCGGTTACGACCCGCTTAGTAGAGCTACTACAACTGTAGTCATTGAGCAACGACGAGATTTCGTGCGACTGCGCGGCGCGTCGAGGCTCCTCCTTCTATGAGCCAGTCGCGCGGGCGTCGCGCACGCGCTATCACGATGCCCAAGATGAAGCCGGTGCGTCCGATCGCGAAGCCGACCGCGCCCCCCAGTGACGACTGGCATCCGCGCACCATCATCATCGTCGCCGCGGTCACCGTGTTCGTGATCAGTGCGTGGGTGCCGTTTGGTTCGACCGCGCTCTATCCGCTCACGCTGTTCACGACGTGGGTCCATGAAATGGGGCACGGTCTCACCGCGCTCGCATTCGGCGGCGAGTTCCGCTCGCTCGAGATCAACGCGAACGCGGGCGGCACTGCGTATGCGTTCGCGGGCCACGGCTGGCCCGACGCGATGGTTGCCGCGGGCGGCCTTCTCGCACCACCGTTCCTCGGCGCGCTACTGCTCGCGTTCGTGCATCGGCCGCGCGCTGCGCGCATCGTGCTCGGTGTGCTGGCTGCAGCGCTCGTGCTGTCGCTCGCGATCTGGGTGCGCTCGGCCGCGGGCATCATCGCGATGCCGCTCGTCGCCGCCCTGCTCGGCTGGGCCGCGTGGCGTGGCTTCGCCGAGAATCCCGGCCGCCGCGTCGTGCTCGTGCAAGTGCTGTCCGTGATCCTCGGGCTCGACACCCTGACGCGAATGGTCGGCTACGCGTTCATGGACAAGACGTCGTTAGGCCAGCGCTCCGATGTCTCGGCGATCGCCGATAATGTCGGCGGGCATTACCTGCTGTGGGGCCTCGTGATCACGACGCTCGCGCTCGGCATGCTCGCCCTTGGCCTGTGGCGCGCCTGGCGGCGGCCCGCGCCGTAAATTGCCTGCAACAGCAGGCGGTGCGCCGTGTCATAGCTAGGTGGTGCAGCGAGTGCTCGCGATCGTCTGCGCGCTGAGCGCGGTGGCGCTTGCGGACTCGTATCCCATGCGCAGCACGCGCAAGCTCGAGGTCGGCATCCACGAGGGCGTGCCATGGCCGCTCGCCAATGCGCCGATCGACGGACGATTGCCGGATGCACCGGTGTCGCGCGACGCGCAGCCGGATGCGCCAACGAAGGCTGGCAAACGCGTGCTCGAAGTGATCGACGGTATCGAGGAGTCGCTGCGCGACACGTCATATCAAGCGCGCACGAGCGTGCGTGCCGACAAAGGCGAGTACCACTGGGACTGCTCGGGCATGGCCGCGTGGATCCTGCGACGCGCGGCACCGGCGGCGCTGCGCAAGCTGAGCTCGGAACGGCCGGTGGCGCGTGACTTCGCGGATGCGATCGAGCATGCGCCGGCGAAACGCGCGAAGGATGGCTGGCAGCGGATCGCGAACATCGCGGACGTGATGCCCGGCGACGTGTTTGCGTGGCGACGGCCGCGCGGCATGCCGAGCAAGAACACCGGGCATGTCGGGTTTGTTGTCGAGCGACCGTTGCGCGTGCCCGAGATTCCAGGCGCGTGGGCGGTGCGAATCGCCGACTCGACACGCGGCTGGCATCAGAACGATACGCGCACCGATCACGACGGCGGCGGATTCGGCATCGGCACGCTGCTGTTTCTCGCCGACGCGGATGGCAACGTCACGCAGTACGGCTGGAGCGGCACGTGGAGCGAGTGGTACGTCGTCACGCACGTCGTGTTCGGCCGGCTGCATCGTTAGCAATTGCAGGCGTGTGCAGGCGCACGTGGACGCACACGTTCGCACCGATGGCAGCGACCATCTGGTGATAGCATCTACATGATGGGGCTGGAGCGGCTGAGCCTGGCGTGCATCGTGCTCGTCGGCTGCTATTCGCCCGAGTTGCGGCCCGGATCACCCTGCTCCACCGACTCGCAGTGCCCGTCATCGCTGCGTTGCGTCGCGGGCGTGTGCGGAGGCAGCGCCGTGGATTTCGATGCACCTAGCGGCGGTGGTAGCGACGTCGGCATCGACATCGACGCGCCACTCGGCGATCCCGATCCCGATGGCGATGGAATCGTCGGCGCCGCGGACAACTGCCCGAACGTCGCCAATCCCGACCAAGGCAACGAGGATGGCGACAAGTTCGGCGACGCGTGCGATCCGTGCCCGATCGAGGCGAACGATTCGCCAACCGATCCCGACGGCGATGGCGTCGCCGACAGCTGCGATCCGATGCCGAACATGGCCGGCAATAAGATCGTGCTGTTCGAAGGCTTTCACAACGCGCTGCCAGCGGGCTGGATGCTCGCAAGCGCGACGAAGGTCGGCGACGACGTCAGGATCGTCGCGAGCGGCACCAATCACTCGTTCATCTCGCCGCCGCTCGATGCGACGACGAAGGTGACGATCATGACGCGCGTTGTTGTCGAACAAACCACCGGCAACAACGACGCTGACTTTGGCGTCTCGGTTCCTTACAACCCGGCCAACGACGACAGCATTCGCTGCGAGCTCTACTCACCCACTGCACAGCAGACGGCGAATCGTGATCTCTCGATCTGGGACGAAATCCGCTCCACGGAGATCGGAAATCAGTCGTTTGCGTGGGTAACTGGAACGCCTTATCTCCTCAGCCTGCAACGCGCCGACACCACCTATACGTGTCGCGCGTCGGCGGTAAACGGCACGCCGGTCATGGCGTCGGGCACGTCGTCAGCGGTGCCATCGCAGCAGAAGTTCGCGCTTCGCACGTATGCAACGTCCAGCCTGATCTCGTACGTTCTCATCGTCGCGAACCCGTAGGGTGCGTCGGTCCGCGATGACCCCGCCCAGGCGCTGATTCTTTGGATCGATTCGTTCGCCCGCGCGTTGGCAGGTGGACCATGGCAAGGCTACCGGTCTGCGTCCTGGTCCTCGTTTGCACGGGCGGCACCGCCGTCGCGCAGTACGCCCGTTATCCGCGACAGCAACCGGCACCTTCGCCCGTTGTGCTCTCCGAGCGGGTAACGCCCATCGTGGCCAAGCCAACCGCTCAGGTCGAGACCAAGCCGTCGATCGATGCCGATGCCGTGTTGTCAATTGAAGACCTGCGCAGCCCGATTCGCACCGAGCAAGAACAGATTCTCGTCGACTTGATCGCGAACACTGCGGATTCCGAGGTCGACGAAAAAACCGACTACTACTTCCGACTCGGCGAGCTCTATGCGAAGCAGCACCGCTTCTGGCGCATGAAGAGTGTCGAGCTCGCCACGGCGACAGACGCGACCCGCAAGAAGCAATCCGCGCAGGCTGCCGATCAAGCCAAGACGTATTTACTCAAGGCCGTGAAGACGTTCAAAGGTCTCACCGACAACGACGCGTTTCGCAACTATCCCAAGCTGGATACGGCGCTCTTCTACTACGCGTACACGCTGCAGGGCGGCAAGTACATGAAGGAGGCGCGACAGGTCTACGACAAGCTGCTCAAGAACTATCCGAGCTCGAAGTTCGTGCCGGAAGCGCACCTCGCATTCGGCGACTACTACTACGAGGCCGGCCAGCTCGCGGACGCCGAGGCACGCTACAAGCAGGTCCTCAAGTTCCCGAAGTCGACGGTCTACGCCTACGCGCTCTACAAGCTCGGCTGGATCCACCTCCAACTGTCGCGACCCCAGGAGGCGACCGAAGCGTTCTATCAAGTCGTCGCCGCAACGCGGGGCGACGCGAGGCAAGCCAGCCTCAACCACGCGGCGAAAACGGACTTCGCGCGCGCGTACGCCGGCATCGGCAAGGCGGAGCACGCCTTCGACGCATTTCAGAAGCTCGATAAGTCGGCAGCCGTCGAGCTCGCCGAGCTCCTTGCTGACATCTCCCGCGACAAGGGCGACTCGAACCGCGCGGTGACTGCCTACCGCGACCTCTTGCTGCGCGCCCCTGGCGACGCCCGCGCGTGCCGATGGCAGTACCGAATCGCGCACGCGACGCTGTCGATTCCGGGCGCGACGAACGCCGTCAAAGTCAAAGAAGTTGAAGCGCTCGTGCACAGCTACACCAGCCAGAAACAGCCGGATGCCGAATGCCGCGCGAATGCGGCAGCGATGTCGGCCGAGCTCGCGGCTGCGTATCACGCGGAGTGGTCGAAGACCCAGAACGTCGAGACGCTCGGCTATGCGGAGCAGCTGTACGCGATGCACGTCGCCGCGTTCCCCGACGCTGCGGCACAGCGCGAGACCTATGCCGAGGTGTTGTGGTCACGCGCCGATCACGAGAGCACTGCGAAGGTTCGTGCCGAGCGCTGGCAGCGTACGGCGGACGTGTTTGCAACCATTCACACGCAGGAGGCCGCGCGTGCGACTGCGCTCGCGTGGATGAACGCGCTAGACATCACGACGCCCGCCGACACCAAGGTCGTGATCGGCAAGCCACCACGCTCGCGACCACGCGCGCTCCCGCTCAAGGGACTCGAGGCAAAATTGGTCGCCGCAGTGACCGCGTACACCCAGCAGTCACCCGACGCCGATGAGGACCTCGCACAGATGCGCCTCGCGACCGCGACGATCTTGCGCCGCAATCGCCACTTCGATGAAGCCGCGGCGATGCTCGACGAGTTCCTCGAGCATCACCCAGACCACGCGCTTGCCGAGCTCGCCGCGAACCTCATGCTCGATTCGCTGGTGAAGGCAGCCAGGCTCGACGACGCGCTTCAGGTCGCCGATGCGATCGCTACGGACCGTGCGTTCGTCGAAGGCAAGCAAGAGCTGCAGCGCAACATCCAGCTCCTGCGCCTACTTCATTAAATGTGACCGCCAGGTTTCGCGTGTAGGTCGCATCTTTGGGAGCCCGGGAGGTGCATGATCGGTCCTGCGTGGAGAAGGAGGCCGACACTCGACCCGCGGGATCATCCTCTGGTGGAGGGAAGAGCAACCGTGAGTTCTCCGGAACCGATCGCTTTCAGCTGATTCGCCAGCTCGGCATGGGCGGCATGGGCGTCGTGTACGAGGCGCTCGACCGCGAGAGCGGCGAGAAGGTCGCGCTCAAGACCCTGCGCAATGTCGATGGCAACGCGATCTTGCTGCTCAAGCAGGAGTTCCGGGCGCTCGCTGGCGTCCATCACCCGAATCTGATCCGACTCGGCGAGCTGTTCGAGTCGCGCGGCGACTGGTTCTTCACGATGGAGCTGATCAGAGGTGTCGACCTGCTCTCGTGGGTGCGAGACGGCGATTCGCAGCGGTTGCGCGACACACTCGCTCAGCTGGTCACCGGGCTCGGTGCGCTACACGACGCAGGTCACATCCATCGCGATATCAAGCCATCGAACGTCCTCGTCAGCGACGGCCGGGTGATCCTCCTCGACTTCGGGCTCGCAACTCGTCACGACCACGACCAGCTGTCGTGGAGCGACGGCGCGATGGTCGGCACGCCCGACTACATGGCGCCCGAGCAAGCAAGCGCGCGGCCGGCGGGCCCCGAGGCCGACTTCTACGCTGTCGGCGTGATCCTGTACGAGGCACTTACCGGTCGGCTGCCGATCCAAGGCCACGCACTCGAGGTGCTGATGGAGAAACAGCGCATCGTGCCAGCTGCGCCGTCGACGTTGACGTCGGTTCCCGCAGACCTCGACGCGCTGTGCTGCGAGCTGTTGCAGATCGATCCAGCGACACGGCCGTCCCGCAACGAGATCATGCGCCGGCTCGCTGCGACGCCGCGCGCTGACTCGCCGACGGCACTCACGCGCGACGCCGCAACGATGACACCGATGCCGCGCCAGACATTTGTCGGCCGCGAGACCGAGCTCGGTGTATTGCGCGATGCACTTGCCGAGTGCGACACCGGCGTCCCCGCAACCCTGTTGATCGAGGCGGAGTCGGGAATGGGCAAGAGTGCCCTCGTCGAGCATTTCGTCGCCGGCCTCGACCGCCGCGACGTGGTGGTCTTGCGCGGTCGCTGTTACGAAAACGAGTCGGTGCCGTACAAGGGCGTCGATGGCGTGATCGATTCGATCAGTCGGTTCATGGCGCGCCTGCCCGACAAAGAGGCGGCAGCGCTACTGCCGTTCCACATCGGGCTTCTCGCCGAGGTGTTCCCGGTCCTGCGCGGCGTTAGCGTGATCGTCGAACAGCCTCCCGTACAACACGTGCCGGATCCACAGGAGCAGCGGCGCCGCGTCTTCGCAGCCGTGCGCGAGCTACTCGCTCGCATTGGTGCGCGCCACCCGCTCGTGATCATGATCGACGACCTGCACTGGGCCGACGAGGACAGCCTCGCCCTCCTCGACGCGGTACTACGTCCACCCGACGCACCGTGCCTCCTGCTGGTCAGCACCGCCTGGCCACGCGGCGACGAGCCGCCGATTCAGTTCGGCTCGAACCTACGCCGCATCGTGCTCGAACCGCTCGACGAGCAGGAGACCACGCGGCTGGCGCACGCGCTATTCACGGCGGTGCGCGCACCGATCGCCGAAGCGACGACCGCTACGATCGTGCGCGAGTCCGCAGGACACCCGATGTTCGTCGCCGAGCTGGTCCGCCACACGGTGCTGCGCGGTGACACCGGCACGACGGCCAGCGAGATTCGCCTCGACGACGTGCTCGCCGAGCGCATCGATGCACTCGAGACCGGCGAGCGTCAGCTGCTGGAGCTGATCGCGGTCGCTGGCCAGCCGCTTCCGCTCGAGGTTGCCGGCCGCGCGCTCGGACTGACCCCGTCGAAGCTGTTGCCCTTGATCGGCTACCTGCAGTCGGCGAACCTGTTGCGCGCGACCGGTCGCACGAGGCGTGACTCGGTCGAGCCGTTTCATGACCGCACGCGGCGCGCGGTAACTGCGCGATCCGCAGAACGCAAGCCCGACCTACACCGCCGGCTCGCAGTTGCGCTCGAGGCGACCGATGCGGAGACGCAGCCGATGCTCGTCGGTGTCCACTGGGAACAGGCCGGCGAACCGGCGCGTGCCGCTGCGCTCTATGCACGAGCCGGCGATCGCGCGACTGAAGCGCTCGCCTTCGAGCGCGCGGTCAAGCTCTACGAGCGCTGTCTCGCGCTTGCCCCGGAGCTGTCGCCGGTGTTGCGCGCCAAGCTCGGCGACGCATATGCAAATGCAGGCCGCGGCCGCGAAGCCGCCGAGGTCTATCTCGCACTCGCGCGCGAGTCGAAGATCGCCGCCGACGCGCTCGAGCTCGAGCAGAAAGCCGCACATCAGCTGCTTCGCGGCGGCCACATCGACGACGGCATGGTGGTCCTGGAGCGTGTGCTCGCATCGGTCGACATCGACTTACCGAAGACGCCACGCCGAGCACTCGCATCGCTGCTATGGCGTCGCGCTCGCATGCGACTGCGCGGCACCAGCTTCAAGCCTCGCGATTCGAGCCAAGTGACGCGCGAGGAGCTGGCGCGGATCGACATCGTGTGGTCAGCGGCGTGCGGGTTGTCGATGACGGACTGGATCCGCGGTGCATCGTTTCAGGCGCTCAATCTGCTGCTTTCGCTCAACGCCGGCGAAACAGAGCGTGCGCGCCGCGCGCTGTTCCTCGAGGCGTGTCACGTCGCGGCAGGCGGTGCACCAGACCGCGCCGAGACGCTCGTCAAAGCTGCGCTCGCGGGCGGCGACCCCGACGATCCCTACCTGCGCGGCTGGCTCGAGCTCGCGCGCGCGTACATCGCGTATTTTCGAGGCAGCTGGCGCAAGGCGTTCGAGGGCGCCGAACGAGCCGATGCGTTGTTCAGCGCCAACTGCGCGAACGTCGTGTGGGAGCGCGACACCGTGCACGCGCTCAGTCACTGGTCGCAGGTCTACCTGGGCTCGCTCAAGACGCTCGGCCAGATGCTGCCGGCGCGCCTTCACGAGGCTCAGCTGCAGGGCAACCTCTATGCGGTATGGGCACTCGCGTCGACGGTCTCGGTGCTTCATTGGATCGCGCGTGACGACGTTGCCGGCGGTCGTGCGGCCGTCGATCGCATCTCCGAACGCTGGTCGCTGCGCGGCTACCAAATCCAGCACTGGAACGAGATGCAATCGAATGCGCTCCTCGACATCTACGCCGGCGACGTGCGCGAGGCGCGACGGCGGCTCGAGGACGGCTGGGTGCCGATGTCGCGCTCGCTATTGACGAAGATCCAGGTCATCCGCTTCGAGGTCAACGAGCTGCACGTGCGGACGGCACTCGCTGCGGCGCGCGTCAGTAGCGGCAGCGAGCGCGAGCAACTCTTGAAGATCGCCGAGCACCATACCGATAAGCTCGCTCGCGAAGGGCTCGCGTGGACCGATGCGATCACGACGCTACGGCGCGCTGGCATTCGCAACGCACGCGAAGACGCCGACGGCGCCGTGCGCGAATATCGCGCGGCAGTGACCGCTTGCGATGCGGCGGAGCTCGGCATGCATGCCGCGGCGGCGCGCGTTCGGCTCGGTGCGCTGCTCGGCGGCGACGAAGGCGGCGCGCTGCGCGAAGCCGGCCTTGCCAACCTGCGCGCGGAAGAGGTCAAACAACCCGACGCCTTCGTCGCGTTGTTCGCGCCGTGATCATCAGCCGCCGCGCAGACCGCGCGCGAACTGACTCACCGGGTAGAGGATCGCGCGTACACCGTTTCGGAACCCGGTTGGCACGACGCCGCGCCCCGTCCGGAACATCGAGATCTGGAACGTCGGATCGTCATCGGGCAGACGCTCGATCAGGCGCAGCTCGGCGAGTCGACTTCGCACCGGACCGTCGGGGCCCGGCGCCTCGCGCGCTTCGAGGATGAACTTCGCGCGCCCCGCTGCGATGTCCGCGTCGAGACGTTCGGTGCGCGTGCCGGTCTTCGGCGCGCTCGCGGCTGGATCCGGGATGAGACGAAACCAGATCACGCCGAGCCCGCGAGCTCGCCACGGCGCGACCGAGCCGTATTGGTTGGCAAGGTAGTCGGCAACGTTGGTGTGCTTGGTTGCGTCCTCGAGATGGAGAAACGATTCGAACGTGCCGGCAGCGAGATCCTGATCGCTGCCGAGCTTGATCCCCATGCCGATGATGCTCGGTGACGGCGAGTTCTCCTCCGCCGTCGAGCTTGCCATGCGTATGCGCGCAGGCCCCGCGAGCCGCGGGCCGACGACATCGTCGAGCGCGGTGACTTCGACGCGGCACACGCTGCCATGCGGATGGAACGCTCGCCCACCGCGACGCAGGCTACGAAAGAAGATCCAGATGCTCGCGATGAGCGCGACCAGCACACCGAGACCGAACAGCAGGGCAAGACCGATCGAGCGCAAGATATTCACGGGTGCCTCGAAATGAACCGCAGCGCCGCGATGCCGGGCAGAAAGAAGTAGCCACCGCCGACGAGCCGCGTGAACGGCGGCATCGCCTTGTACTTCCGGCGCACCGGATCGGCCGGGCACGTGAATTCGTCGTTCGGGTTCTCGTCAGCGCTCGAACGCCGTGCGGCAGTGATCGGATCGGCATCCTTGAACAGCGAGTCGAAGTTCGCCGAGTGGACCCAGTTTCGCTGCACGAACTCGAACTGCCGTTCGATGCTTCCGACGAGACAGATGAAGTGAAGACCACGCCGCTCGTGATCCGGTTTGCCACGCGCCGCCAGGATGTCGCGTGGATTCATCGTTTCAGCGACGGGACGGCCGAACGCACGGCCACGCCGGATCATCTGGTGCTTGCGGACCATCTGCTTCGATGCGTCATGACTACGATCCTCCACCGCAAGCACGTCGCGCGGATTCGACCGCCGGATGTGCGCACCGTGTGGGCAGCGCAGTCCCGATTCGTCACCTTCGTAGACGAAATCGTTCTCGTCGGCACGCTTGTCATCATCGCGCTCGGGCGAGGTGATCAGCGGCGCGCCGCCGGGCCAGCGGCCGACTATCTTGGCACCGAGTGCGATCGCTCGCGCCGCTGGATCCTTTCCGGGTTCACGCGAGCTCTTCTCGAGGTAGTCCCAGAGCTCGATCACGTGCTGTGTCATCTCGCGGTAGACGAGGTAGGTGCCGTTGCGGCCCAGACTCTTCTTCGTTTCGTTCCCGACGACGATCACCGGCAGGTGGTTTGCAGGATCGTCGGCGAGCTCCGCCGTCGGGCACTCGGTGAACGCCTGGTAGTCGTTGCGATAGCCGAGCACGAATTCGCCCGGGGGAAGTGGGTCGGTCCACGACTCCTTGCGCTTCTTCTGCGGCCGCTCTGCCGGCGCCACAGCCGGCACCGCTGGCGGCACCCCTGCAATCTTCGGCATCGAGATGCCATCGCGCCACCCGAAGTGCTCTTTCTGGCCGGTGAGCGTGATCGTCTCCTTCTCGTGCCGGATCTTGAAGCCGGCCTCGATGGACGGTCGCTCGGTCTCGAGCACCTGCGTCAGTGTGGTGTCGTCGAGTGCGTACACCATGAGCAGCACGTGGATCGGTTCCGGCTGCCGTCCCCACTCCCACGTGCTCGGATCGTTGGCGCCGCGATCGCCCAGGATGTCCGGGCGCACGTTGTCATCCATGCCTTCTCGGAACTCGCGCGAGAAGGTGTCGAGCGCGCTCTTCGGTACGCCGAGGCGTGCGAGTCCTTGGGCCGTGAATGCAACCTGGAGCGCCGTTGTCTCGGGCGAAATGCTCGCGAGGTTGAGGCGCCCGCACAACTTCTGCAAGTAGTCGCGCGCGCGGTCATCGTTCACGACCTCGAGCAAGAAGAAGCGCGCCGCGGCGAGCGGTCCATAGCCACGCAGGACCAGACCTTGGATGTCCTCCGCCTCGAGAGTCTCCTGTGGTTGTTCGGATGCCGTCACAGTAGCTGCAGCCACTTCTTGGCTTGATCCTCGTTGTAGTCCGCGAACAAGCCCTCGCGAATCTGGCGATTGCGCTTGATGTTGTCGATGCTGATGTCGCGATACGGGCCATACCAGAACAGGGTCCGTCGCTGGTGTTCGCTCAGTGCATAGAGGTACGCGTTCGGATCGGTGAGCGCTCCGTCCCAGAGCAGCCATCGTGTCTTCGGGAAGCCACGGCCAAAGCCGAACGACAAATTGATCCGCATCGCACCGCCGCGCGTCTCGATGAAGTCGCGCACGTAGGCGATGCCTTCGTTCGTGTAGTTGGAGATGAACATCAGCCGGCGGCCGCCGTCAGCGGCGATCCACCGCGCGGTCGCCACCGTCGGAATGTTGATGCCACTACCCACGTACGGCATCCACGGCACGCCCTCCACGACCCGCGCGATGACCCACAGTGACACCTTCACGAATGCGGGTCGAAGCATGCCCTCCTCTTTGATCGGGCCGGCGAGCGTGAACTCGTTGATCACCGGACGCGTCTGCGTCGCAGCCAAGAATCGCGCACGGTCATCCGGCGTTCGTGCGGCGACGTACGTCTGATCGTGCTCCGCCTCGAAGATCGAGAGCCACATGACAGCGACAAACACGACAAACGCGAGGACCGCGATCCAGCCGCACGCTGCAATCACGCCGAACAGCGAGCTACCGCCGAACCACGCGCCGGTGCAGAAGATCAGCGCCGCAAGAAACGCTTCGATGATCAACGAGCGCCAGTGAAACACCAGCCACGCGCGCGTCGACTCCTCGACCGGCTGTTCTGCCCACGCGAGGTCGGGACGCGACAGCACGAACTTCTGGATCTCGTTGCGCACCACCAGCGGGGAGCCGTTGAAACCACCGTGCGCTTCGCGATCGTCGATGAACTCCTCGATCGCCTCGCGCAGCTGTCGGTGCTGCTGCACATCGGCAGGGCTGAGGCCCTGCATGCCCGAATAGAACGTGTCCCCATGGCGGTGATAGATGAGGAAGTCTTCGAGCTCGTCGTCGGAGCAACTGGGCTCGAACCGTTCGCAGTGTTGCAGCACCTCGCGGAGGCCATCGCCCATGATGCGAACGAGCTCGCTCACGTGCACGCGCGTCGGGCCGCAGAAGCTCGTCGCGAACAAGAGCATCGCCGGTAACGGCTTGTCCCCGTACTTCTGCGCGGGGATGACGGTGATCGTCGCGAAGTGTGTCGTCGCGGATTTCGCGAACGGCAGCCGCTCCTGATGCGCATCGAGCTCGACGAGCAACGCGCTTGCCGCGTCCACGCAATCCGTCTTGAGCCGGACGAGGACGGTGAGTCCAGCGTTGACCTTGTGCATCCCCTCCTCGCGAGCGATCCGCCGCACGATAACGCAGAACGGCCGGACTCCGAAATTGCCCGAGATCGGCTCGCGCGGTTGTCGCCGCGGACGACGCGCTCACGCTAGGGTCTTGGCGTGGACTTCGTCGACGCCAACGGGATTCGGTTCGCCTATCTCAGCGAGGGCAGCGGGCCGCTCGTCCTGCTACTCCACGGCTTCCCCGATACGCCCTACACGTGGGAGCGCGTGATGCCCGAGGTCGCGCGCGCCGGCTATCGCGCAGTCGCGCCGTTCATGCGCGGTTACCATCCGACGTCGATCCCCAAGGATGGCAAGTACGACGGCGACACGCTCGGCCGCGACGTACTCGCGCTGATCGAAGCGCTCGGCGAGCAGCAGGCGATCGTCGTCGGGCACGATTGGGGCGCGCTCGCGGCGTACACCGCGGCGGCAGTCGGGCCGGAGCGCGTGCGCGCGTTGATCACCGTCGGCGTTCCGCATCCGCGCTCGGTACTGCCGACACCGCGGGTGCTGTGGACGGTGCGCCATTTCTTCGTGCTGCGAAACAAGGGCGCGGCGCACAAGATCCGCGCGAAGAACCACGCGTACATCGATCAGCTCGTGCGCCGATGGTCGCCTGCGTGGAAAGACATGCCGGCGGACGAGACCGCTCGCGTCAAGCAAGCGTTTGCCGAGCCAGGCTGCCTCGAAGCGGCGTGCAGCTATTACGCTGCGCTCACACCATTCATGCCCGCATCACTGCGCGCATCGATCAAAGTCCCCTCGGTCGCGTTTGCCGGCATTCACGACAACATGTCGCCGCGCGTGTACGAGAAGGCGCGGCGCTGCTTCGTCGGATCCTACGAAGTCGTGCAGGTGCCAGGCGGCCATTTCATGCATCGCGAACATCCGAACGAATTCACCGCGGAGCTGACGCGGGTGCTGCGGGCCGCAGGTTAGCCGCGTCTCGGTTGTTTCGGGCACATGCGCAGCCGACCGCTGCGACAGGACGCCGCACAGCGATTGCCAGGGTCCGTTGCATCCTAGTTCCATGGGTAAGCCGCCATCCCAGATCTTGGAGCTGGGACCGTCACCGAACATCGACCACGAGAAGGACATGGCCGAGAACGGCGCGCCGCCGAAGGCTACCCGGGCGATCTACTGGGGCATCATCATCGCGTTGGTCGTGCTGTTCGCGCTCGTCGGCATCGGTCTGCATATTCCGACCGGCGGCTGAGCCGCGCGCACGGTCACGACGGTAGGATCGCCGTCGTGCTTTCGCATCGAAGCGTGCTGTGCGTAATGCTGGGCGCGATCGCCTGTGGTGGCTCGAGCAAGCGCCACGAACCGACGGCGCCCGAGCTCGTCGCATTCGTCGACGGCAAATCCGTGTTCGGGCCGGCGACCGAATGGATGAAGAGCGACCTGCCCGACGTCGGCGAAACCGGGCTGTTCCCCGCTCGCACGCCCGAGCAGTGCGAAGTCGCGGTGCTCCACAGCGGCGAAGACTCGTTCGCCGCGCGCATGGCGTTGCTCTCTCGCGCCAAGCACTCGATCCGGATCGAGGCGCTCATCTTCACTGGTGACGAGGCCGGGCTGCGCGTCGCCGAAGTGCTGAAGCAGAAGAAGGCCGCCGGCGTCGACGTGAAGGTGATCGTCGACGGCCTGAGCAACTCGTCGCTGCAGACGCAGTGGATGTACTTCGATCTCAAGCAGCACGGCATCGAAGTCGAAGGCTATGAAGCGATCGGCCTCCAGCTGATCAACGAAATCCCCAATCCGCTCGTCACGCCGTGGCACCGCGATCCGGCGCGCCCGAACAGCCGCTATCACGAGAAGCTGTGGATCGTCGATCCCGACGAGCCCGACGCCGAGGCGGTGATGGGCGGGCTCAACATCGCGAACGAGTATTTCCGCGTCGACCCGACTAACGTTCCTCGGTACTGGCGCGACCAAGACGTCATCGTGCGCGGCGTCGTGCTTGCCGATCTGACGGCGACGTTCGATCGCAACTTCGCTCACTTCAAGGACCTCAAGCGTGACCGCGGTGGCCTCACCGACGCCGCGTGGGCCGCAACGCGCAAGATCATGGACAAGACCGGTGCACCGACGATCGCGTTCGAGCGACGTGACGAGCTCGTGCGCACGGTCGCCGCATTCGAGGCGCGCACGCCGGACCTCGATTATCAGCCCGCACAGTGTCGCTTCCTGTGGTCGCGGCCGCGCCTGCACGAAAGCTACATCCAGCAGGCCTACCTCAAGCTCCTCGCGACCGCGCGCAAGGAAGTGCTGATCGGCAACGCGTACTTCGTGCCGACACCGAGCGTGCGCCTCGCCATCGAGAAAGCCGCGCGCCGCTGCGTTCGCGTCTCCCTGTTATCGAATGGCCCCGAGACCAACGACGAGCCCGGCATGAACCTCCTGTCGCGTGCGTATTACGCCGAGCTCCTCGCGGTGAACGCGAGCCCCGAGGTCACAGCGTGCAAGCAGCCCGCTGGCGTCGAAATCTGGGAGTGGCAAGGCAAAGCGGCCAGCGATGCCACGCAGACGCAGGGCCTGTATCACGCCAAGTTCGCCGTCGTCGATCGCACGCTGTCGCTCGTCGGTTCGTACAACCTCGATCCGCGCAGCGAGATCCACAACAGCGAAACCGCGATCGTGTTCGAGCAACCTGCCCTCGCCGCCCAGCTCATTTCGCTCTACGAGCACGACCTGACCACGAGCCGTCGTATCACCGACGCCGAGGCCGCTGGGTTCGAGAAGCCTGATTCCGTTCAGCGCCGGATGAAGAAGGACTTCGCCGCGCTGTTCGAAAGCCAGCTGTAACGCTACGGTTTGGCTGGGGCGGTAGCCGGTGCCACCGCAGGCGCTGGCGTCTTCGCGAGCACGCCGATCACGAGCGCCACGCTGCTCGCCCCGAGTGCGAGCCACGCACCGAGGCCGAAGATGAGCCACGCGCTCATGCCGATCACGAACAGGAACGCGCTGTAGACCAGCGCGCCGCCCGCGAGCGAGAGCTTCG
>DASUFX010000597.1:0-10761 GCA_036274355.1 Kofleriaceae bacterium
GCCTCACCGGAACGCCGGAATTCCGCATCCCGGCCGGCGACGCCGACCACAACGAGCACATGCGCATCACCGTGCCGCCGCTGGGCGATCTGCAGCAAGTGCAGCTCTACTCGGTCAACCCGCACATGCACATGATCGGCACGCACATCGCGACGAAGGTCGAGCGCCCGGCGGCGCGCGGCAACGATCCGCAGAACGAGTGCCTCGCGAACGGGAAATGGAACTTCGACTGGCAGCGCACGTACATCTACGACGCACCGCTCGACCAGCTGCCGAGCCTCAAGCCCGGCGACGTGATCGATCTCCAGTGCAAGTGGGACAACACGATCGCGAATCCGTTCGTGCAGCGTGCGCTCAAGGACGCGGGACTCGTCGCGCCGATCGACGTCAACCTCGGCGAGCAATCGCTCGACGAGATGTGCCTCGAGATCATGGGCTTCTCGATCGACGCGCCGCCGCCGATGACGCGCACGGTGCCGACGATGGACGACCTGCCGATGGCGCTGCTCGACACGCTGAAGCGCAACTAGAGTTGCGTCGCGAGCACGACGCCGCCGCCGATCGCGACCACGGCCACGATGATCCAGATCAGCTTGCGGATCGCAGCTTCGCGCGCGGCCATCTTGCCCATGTCGAAGCTCTTCGTCGTGCGTTGCGGGACCTGCGCGCCGACCGGCGCTAGCCAGTCGTTCGGCGCGCTCTGCTGGTACTGCGGGTAGCCCGGCTGCTGCGTGCCGTACTGCTGCTGCATGTACGGACCCGGGACCGGCGTCGGCGGCGCGTACTGCTGTGGGTACGGCGTCGGTATCGCGCCGGGCGCCTGCGGATACGGCGTCGGCATCACGGCCGACTGTCGAGGCGGCATCGGCGACAGCGGCGGCGGTACAGATGAGGCCGGCGGCTGCGCGAGCGGCGGCGGATTCGACGGCGGCCGCGGTTGTGAGAACGGAGCAGCGACGAGTGCCGGCACCGGCGTCTCGTAGCGCCCGAGCGGACGCGGCGTTGGAATTCCGGGGGCCTGTGGCACGGGCGGCGGCTGCTGCGGCGTGAGCGTGCGCGGTACCGCCGGTGATTGTGGCGGTGGCGCCGACGCAGAGCGCGCGCTCGACCGCATGCTGACCGTCGGTGGCGACGCTGCCGGCATTGGGGGCGTCGGAAACTCGAGACCGGAGTCTTCGTTGCGCGGCGGCAGCGTGCGCGGCAGCGTCATGTCGCGATCGCTCTTGCTCTCGCGCGGCACTGTCATCGCGCGGTCGACCTCATCGCGCGGCAGCGTCATCGCGCGGTCGCTCATGTCGCGTCCCCCCTGCGCGCGCGGCGGGATGCGCTTGCCAACGTCGGCAAGTCGCGCGACCTCGGTCACGCGCTCCTCGCTGGGCCGGACGCTGACGCCATCGTAGTCGTCGCCGGTCTGCGCGAGCACGTCGGAGATCTCGGACATGTGCGCGATCTTCGTGACGCCCTCGTGCCCCGGTGACGAGCGCGGCGGTGGTGCGCCGGCCGGTCGACGATTCGTCGTCGGCGCGTACTCGTCTTCATCGCTCCACTCGTCGTCTGCGTTGGCTCGCGCATCCCGCATTTGCGCGAGCAGCTTTTCGGGCGGCGGCGTGAACTGCGTCGCTTCTTCGGCCGATGGACGCTTCGGCCGCCGCGACTCCGCGATCAGTTTCTCGGGCGGCGGCGTGAACTGCGTCGCTTCCTCGACCGACGGACGCTTTGGTCGCCGCGCCTCCGCGAGCAGCTGTGCAGATGGTTGTGCGGCGGTCGTCGCTTCCGGTGCCCACGGATCATCGCGCCGCGAACGATCGACCAGACCGATCGGCGGCGGCGTGAACTGCGTCGCTTCGTCATGCTTCTCGACGGGTTTCGTATCGACCGCGCGTGCGCGATCGGGTGCGGCGCCACCGAGCAGCCGCTCCAGATCGCCACGCAGCTCGGCGACGGTCTGATAGCGCGTCTCGATGTCTCGCTGGAGACACCGCATCACGATGCGATCGAGCTCCTCGGGCACCGGCGCGCGCAGATACAACGGATCCGGTTTCGTCTTCATCACCGCCGCGAGCGCCTGCGCTGCCGTCATCGCTTCAGGGAACGGCGTGCAGCCCGCGATCATCTCGTACATCACGATGCCGACCGTGTAGATGTCGCTTTGGCCGGTGACCTTGGCGCCGACCATTTGCTCCGGCGACATGTAATCGAGCGTCCCGATCATCTGGCCCGCGTTCGTGATGTCCGCAGCATCGAAGTCGCTGCCGCGCAGGATCTTGGCGATACCGAAGTCGAGCACCTTCACGAAGTCGACATCGTCGGCCTTCGTCTCGAGATGGATGTTCGTCGGTTTGAGATCGCGGTGCACGATGCCGGCAGCGTGCGCTTCCTCGAGCGACTCGCAGACCTGGTGTGCGATCCGCACCATGCGCTTCCACTCGAACGGTCCGTTCGCCTTGTAGCGTTCGAACAAGCTCTCGCCGTGGAGCAGCTCCATCACGATGAACAACGTGCGGTCGGCGGCTTGTGCGAGCTCGTACGCGGTGATCGTGTGCGGATTGCGTAGCGCGGTCAGCGTGTCGCCCTCGCGGCGGAATCGCGCGACGACGCCGAGATCTTGTGCGAGCGACGGCAGCAACACCTTCAGCGCGATCGGATGACCGCTCTTGACATGCGTCGCGCGGTAAATCGCGCCGAAGCCACCAGTCGCGATGCGCTCTTCGATGCGAAACCGTTTATCGAAGATCGTGCCGACCAGCGGATCTGCCCGCTCCACCGATGTATGGACGTCGCTGTCCCTGCTCGGCACGTGCCCGATCTTACGCCGAAAGTACCCGTAGCACGCGAATCATCGTGACCAGCTCTTTCCCTAGCGCGGTCAGCGGCGGGCGCTGCGAGCCCGTATGTCCATACAAACCAGTGATGTGCACGCGCACAGACCGCGCGTTTACGAGGCGCGATGCCAGGACCTGCGATTGCTCGAACGGGATCACGTCATCGTCCATCCCGTGCACGAGCTCGACGCGATTCGTGATGCGCGACAGGTACGGCGTTGGATCGAGCGCCGTTGCGTCGAACTGCGCGAGTGCTGGCACCGCGAGGTCCCAGGCGCCTGGCTGCGCGCCAATGCCGATCAGAAACAGCTCGCGCACTGCATCGGGAATCGATGGTGCAAGCTCGTGCGCAACCGCGACGAACCGATCGCGCGCTTTCATCTCCGGCCGTCCCCACGTGCGTTCGACGTAGCTGCGCCACCCTGCGACCAATTCGTCACGCGTGTGCTGGTGATGATCGATGTGCTCGAGCAGGTTCATCAGCACGACCGGCTGATTCAACGGATCGCGCGTCGCTTGCCGGCCCGTCGACACCTCGCCGGTCAGGCAGAACTTCATCGTCTCGTGGAAGTCGGCATAGCCGCCGAAGATGACGAGCTTGTCGATCGCGTCACCGCGCTCGGCCGCGAGCGCGAACGCGAGCAGCGAGCCGAACGAGATCGAGAACACAACGGGTTTGGTCCCCGCCGGCAGCGCATCGAAGACCTTTGCGAAGTCCGAGATCGCACGAGCATTTGGTGTGAGGGCCAAGTAGTCCGGAACAAACGGCGCAACGACGTGATGTCCGCTCGCCGCCAAGATCCGACAGAAGCGATCCATCCGCACATCGTCCGGACCCGCGTAATGCAACCCAGGAGCGATCAGGAATGTCGTCGCGCCGCGCGGCGGTCGTAACGCGGTCGCAACTGGAGCGCTGTGCCGATGGTCGTCGCCGACATCGCGCGCGGCTTCGGCCGCCTTCGCCCCGCGTCGCCGAAACACGCGCACGCGGATATCGCCGACCTTCTCGTCGACGATATCCACCGTCGGGGCTTTCGTCGCATCGGCCCAGGGTCCGAGCCAGCGCGCGAGTGTGATGAGCCCCATCGGCAGACGATATCTGCACCGCCGCGATCATGCGTGGCGGCGCGTGCGCGATGGCTACGGGAAGATGCCGCGCTCTTTGTAGCAGTGCTGCAGGCGCTCGAGACCGATCGCGTAGCTCGCCGTGCGCCAGTCCGTCTTCTGCGTCGCCGCGTACTGGCGAACGTTCGCGTAGGTCTGCTTCATGCGGCGCTCGAGGCGACCGAGCACATCCGCGAGCTCCCACTGCTCCGCGCGCTTGTTCTGCAGCCACTCGTAGTAGCTGACGATCACGCCGCCCGAGTTGCAGAGAATGTCGGGGATCACGTCGATGCCCTTGTCGAGCAGGATCTCTTCGGCCTCGGGGTACGTCGGGCCGTTCGCGCCCTCGACGACCATCTTGACCTTGAGCGCCTTCGCTTCGACGACGCCGACCTCGAGCTCGAGTGCTGCGGGCACGAAGATGTGCGCGTCGAGCGAGAAGAACTCTTCACGCGTGATCTTCGACGCACCCTTGTAGCCCGACACCGAGCCCGTCTTGTGGACGTGCTCGCCGAGCTTGTGCGGGTTAATGCCCTCGGTGTTCGCGATGTAGCCGCCGACGTCGCCGACGCCGATGATCACGGCGCCCTTCTGCGAGAGTAGACGCGCCGCGTACGAACCGACGTTACCGAAGCCCTGGATGATGACGTGCGCACCGTCGAGGTTGAAGTTCTTGTCCTTCGCCCACTCCGTGATGCAGTGAACGACGCCCTGGCCGGTCGCTTCCGCGCGGCCGTGCGAGCCGCCCGCGGTGACGCTCTTGCCGGTGACGACGCCGCGCACCGTGTTGCGGTCGCTCGCGCCGACGATGTTCATGTACGTGTCCATCATCCAGACCATCGTCTGGCTGTTGGTGTTCACGTCGGGAGCCGGGATATCGAAGTCCGGACCGATGTTGCTGCCGAGGGCAGCGGTGAACCGGCGCGTGATGCGCTCGAGCTCCACCTTCGAGTACTGACGCGGGTCGAACTTCACGCCGCCCTTACCGCCGCCAAACGGAATCTCGTGCAGCGCGCTCTTGTACGTCATCCACGACGCGAGCGCCTTCATCTCATCGAGGTTCGCCTCGTGGTGGTAGCGCATGCCGCCCTTGTACGGGCCGAGGATGTTGTTGTGCTGGACTCGATAGCCCTTGAGCATCTCGATCTTGCCGTTGTCGCGGCGGACCGGGAAGTTGACGATCAACTCGTTCTTCGGTTGCCCGAGGATCTCCTTGATGTCCGAGTCGATGTTGATCAGCTTCATCGCCTTGTCGATCTGGCGAGTAGCGACCTCGAACAGGTTGCCGCGATCCTTCAGGCTCACGTCGGTTCCGGTCTGCGTTCGCCCGACTGCGGGCGCGACCGGCGGTGGTGCAGTGCTCATTTGCCCCATGGCGTACCGCCCGGAACGGGTATGTCGCAATCAAATCTGCTGACCATTTCGCTTATTTACGCGCCGCGCCATAGTAGGCGCGGATGAACGATCACCAGCTCGCAGCGCAAGTGTCCGAGGGCGGCCGATTGCGCGCGCTCGTGCTCGAGCTCTGGCAGCGGACGCGGATGGACTGGGGCTTCGTCACCGATCGGTTAGCAACCACGTTCAGGAAGGAAACGTGGGTCGGCGCACACGAGCGGCGGTTCGTCAGTGAAACTCTTTACGGCATGGTCCGCCACCTCCGGCGGATCGATCTCGCGCTCGAGCGCGGCCGCCGCGTGAAGAAACCACCGCGCGATCTCGAGCGGCTGCTCGCGCTGCTCGTGCTCGACAAGCTCCTCGAGGTCGATCGCGCCGCGCGCATCGAACCCGATCTCGACTGGCGTGCGATCGCGAGCGTCGATGATGTGATCGCTGGCGAGCGTAAGCTGGCGAAGCGGATCGCGCTCGCAGCATCACTGCCGGACTGGCTCGCCGAAACGCTCGTCGCGGATTGGGGCGACGACGCCGAACCACTCGCGCTCGCGCTCAACCAACGCGCACCGATGACCGTGCGCGCGAATTTGCTCGTGGGCGATCGCGCTGCGCTTGCGGCCGAGCTGACGAAGGAAGGCCTGAAGACACACGCCGGCGCGTGGAGCGACACCGCGCTGATCATCGACAGCCGCACGAACTTGTTTGCATCAGCCGCGTTCAAGCGCGGCGCGATGGAAGCGCAAGACGAAGGCAGCCAGCTGCTCGCCGATCTCGCAGTACCGACCGCGACGAAGTCGCTCGTGATCGATTACTGCGCCGGTGCCGGTGGCAAGACGCTCGCGATCGCAGCGCGGCTCGCCAACCGCGGCCGGATCGTCGCGTCCGATGTCGACGGCAAGAAGCTCGAAGAGCTGCGCCGGCGCGCGCGCCGAGGCGGCGTATCGAACGCGCAGGCGATCGCGATCGAAGGCGGCAAGTGGCCGCGCGAGCTCGACGCGCTCCGCGCGAAAGCTGACGTCGTGTTCGTCGATGCGCCGTGCTCCGGCATCGGTGCGTTGCGCCGCAATCCCGAAGCGCGCTGGCGAATGCGCCAGACCGACATCGCAGCGTTCGCGGCGCGCCAGCGCGAGATCATGGCAGCCGCACTCGACCTCGCTGCGCCTGGCGCGCGTGTCGTCTATGCAACTTGCTCGCTCTTGCGCGCCGAGAACGAAGACGTCGCGCAGTCGATCGCGGGCACTGGTACCTGCGAGCTCCTGCCGCTGTCCGACGTGCTCGGCGATCGCGCCAACGTGTTCGGCGGAGAGGCGTTCACCGTTGCGCCACATACGCATGGCACTGACGGGTTTTACGCACGAATCATGCGCCGGCTGTAACCGGGCGAATCCACGACCGCGATTGAAGCCGCTTTTGGTAACTCGGCTGAGCGAAAAGCTCCGCGTGGCCAACGCCGCCGGAACGGGCCATGCATTCCCAACAGTATGGACCCCGCGGAACGCGATACCGCGACGACATCGTCAACACCCGACGTTGCCAACAGCAACGCGCAGGCTCTTGCACGCCGTGATACGTTCGAACGCCGGATGGCGATCGAAGTCAGCGTGGTGCGCGATTTGACAGCGCTTCGCGCTCTCGAATCCGAGTGGCGCGCTCTCGCCGGCTCTGCGCCCGGCGCGTTGTTCCGCGGCCCCGATTGGCTGATGCCGTGGTGGCTCGCCTATCACAACACCCTCGCCGCCGAGCTCCACGTGATGGTCGGCCGCGCGACGGAAGCCGACTCTGCTGGTTGCGCAGTCGGTGACCTCGTCTGCTTCGCGCCGTTCTATCGCCGCACCGTCAAGGTCGCACTACTCGACACGCGGGAGCTGCGAATGATGGGCGACGCCGGGCCACGTCCGCCGTCACTCGATCTGCTCGTGCGCAAAGGCTGGGAAGATCGCGCCGGCGCCGCACTCGCGAAGGCGCTCGTCGACGGAGCCGCATCGTGGGACGTGATCGATCTCGAGCCGCTCGCGGATCCGTCGCGCATTCGCGCAAACCTCGTACAGCGCATCGCGCCTGCTGGCTTCACCGTGGAGAGCTCGCCGAGTGCAGGTGGCGCGCATCGCATCGCACTCGCGCTTGCACCATCCGACGCGAGCGACGCAACCGGCGTGATCACCACGCATGGTGACGACATCGACTCGCTTCGCAAAGGCATGAGCGCGTTGCGCCGCCTGTCGCGTCTCGAATGGGCCGAGCGCGACGAGCCCTCGCCGCTTGCCGATAACGAAGCTGGATCGCTGCTCGAAGAAGTCACGCTCGAGCTCGGCAAGCAAGGCCGCGTTCGACTCGCGCGTCTCGACGATGCAGCGGGTGAAGCCGTTGCCGCCGCGCTCGTCGTCGACGATGGTGATCGCGCGGTCGTCCTCGCGATGGCCGTCGATCCGCAGGTGCCGCCGAAGCGCGCCGCTCGTCTGCTCCACGCCGAAGCGCTGGCAGCTCGTGCGCGCGGCATGGTCGCGCTCGACGTCGTCACCGGCGCTGCCGAGTATCCGATGCCCCAGTTGCCGACGAGCAAGCAGCAAGCGCTCGCCGTTCGCATCTGGGGACACTCGACGACCGCATCGGTCGGTCGCACGATGACGCACGTCGCGAAGCGCGCACGTCGCGCCCGCGAAACGCCGGCGGTTGCCGCCGCGCAGGCACGGGCCGCGTGGACGAAGATCCGCAACGCCGCATCGCACGTGGCGCAATATGATCGATACGGCCTCTATCGCGGCCAGCTGTGGACGCGCGGCATCGAGCCGCCACAGGGCCTCGAGATCACCCAGCTCGACGAAGCCGCCTACGACAAGCTCGACGAAGCGCGCCGCGCCGAGCTCATGGAACAGCTGCAGCTCGACGAGGAGACCGCGCGCAAGTTCTGGCGCCGCGGCGACAAGTCGTTGCTTGCAACGCTCGGCGTGCGCCCTGCCGGCATCGCGTGGTACGCGCGTGGCCCCGTCGAAGTGCCAGAGCTCGGCCGCACGCTGCGCATGGGCAAGTACGACGCATACATCCACAGCGTGTTCGTCGCGCCGGCAGCACGCGGTCGCGCAGTCGCGCCGGTCATGCTCGAACATCTCGCCAAAGAGCTGCGCGCCACCGACGCCTATCGCTCGTGGGCGCTGATCGAAGCCCACAATCAGGCTTCGATTCGCGCGTTCCAGAAAGCGTCGTTCACACCGGTGTGCGATGTGATCCACGCGAAGATGGCGACGGTCGATCGGGTCGTGTGTCGGCCGCCGGATCCCGAAGCCGAAGAGCTGCTCGGCCTCGATCAGTAGCGCGCAACAATTGCGGCTCGGAAGGAGCCGTATGCAGTACGTGCGAGCATCGGCTAGCAATTCTGGTGGTTTAGGCGGGCACCGTGGTTGCTCTTACGGACAGCGTGTCCCGGCAAATTCTTCTCCTATCAGTCCTCGCGCTCGCCGCGACCAGCTGCGAACGCGCCACCCCCGAAACCTCCAAACCCGCCGCTGCCACGACGAACCGTTCGCAAGCGCCGGAAGCTCCCGACGTCACGTCGCGGCCGACGTACGAGGTCACGGCCGAGCTGACGCACGCGCCCGAGGTTCCGCATCGCGCGGTTCGCAAACATCCGGCGCACGTCGTCGTCAACCTCGAGGTCACCGAGGTCGAGCGCGAAATCGCGCCCGGCGTGAAGTACACGCTGTGGACGTTCGGCGGCGAGGTACCGGGCAAGATGATCCGCGTGCGGCAAGGCGACGTCGTCGAGCTGCACTTGCAGAACCACCCGAACAGCAAGATGCCGCACAACATCGACCTGCACGCGGTGTCCGGTCAGGGTGGTGGCGCCGAGGGCACGTTCACCGCGCCGGGCAAGCAAACCGAGATCACGTTCCGTGCGCAGAACCCGGGCCTCTACGTCTATCACTGCGCGACTGCGCCGGTGCCGATGCACGTCGCGAACGGCATGTACGGCCTCATCCTCGTCGAGCCGCCCGAGGGTCTCGGCTGGGCAGACCGCGAGTTCTACGTGATGCAGGGCGAGCTCTACACGACGGGCAAGTATCACGAGCCCGGCCTGCAAGCGTTCGACATGGACAAGGGCATCGACGAGCGCCCGACGTACGTCGTGTTCAACGGCGCCGAAGGCTCACTCGTCGGCAAGAACGCGCTGCACGCGAAGGTCGGCGAGACCGTGCGCATCTACGTCGGTAACGGCGGGCCCAATCTCGTGTCGAGCTTCCACGTGATCGGCGAGATCTTCGATCGCGTCTACACCGAAGGCGGCAGCAAGGTGCAGGAGAACGTGCAGACCACGGTGATTCCCGCTGGTGGCTCCGCGATCGTCGAGTTCAAGGTCGACGTGCCTGGCACGTACATGCTCGTCGATCACTCGCTGTTCCGCGCGTTCAACAAAGGTGCGGTCGGTCAGCTGATCGTCGAAGGCCCGCCGATGAAAGAGATCTACAGCGGCAAGCAGCCCGACAAGCCGTACACCGGCGCCGAGTCCACCGGTCCGATCGTCGTGGCCAGCTCCGTCGGCGATATCGGTCCGCTCGACGACAAAGGCCGGCTCGAGCTCGGCGCCGCGACGTACACGCGGATCTGCGCCGCGTGCCACCAAGCACAAGGCCAGGGCATGCCCGGCACGTTCCCGCCGCTCGCGAAGTCCGACTACCTCGCGTCTACCGCGCCGGAGAAGCTCGTCGGTCACCTCGTGCATGGTCTGCAGGGAGCGCTCACCGTCAATGGCACGCAATTCAACGGCATCATGCCGCCGATGGCGTTCCTCACCGACGAGGAGATCGCAGGCGCGCTCAGCTTCGTGCGGTCCTCCTGGGGCAATAGCGGCAGCGCGATCAAGCCCGAGACCGTGGCGCGGGTTCGTAACCAACGTGCGAGCGCGCCGTGATGCGGCTCGTCGCCATCGCGCTCGTCGTACTCGCCACCGCACCGACCTCCGTGGCGGCGGAAACCATCGCGCCCGCGAAATCGCTTGCGCCGGCGAAATTTGTCGCGCCTGCGAACACGGTACGCGTCGGCCCCGGAACCTACCGGCCGATCTTTCCCGCCTCGCCCGCCGAGACGGACGTTCCGGTCGCTGCGTTCCGTCTCGATCGTACGCCGGTGACGAATGCGCAGTTCCTCGCGTTCGTGACCGCGCATCCCGAGTGGCGCCGCGATCGCGCGAAGCCGCTGCTCGTCGACGAGCGCTATCTCTCGCATTGGGCGAGCGCGACCAACCTCGGCGATGCGCGGCCGGCCGCGCCGGTCGTGCGCGTCAGCTGGTTTGCCGCGCGTGCGTATTGCGCGAGCCGCGGTGGCCGGCTGCCACTCGAGCGCGAATGGGAGCTCGCCGCGGCGGCGAGTGAGACGAAGCGCGATGCGTCGCGCGACCCCGCGTTTCAGGAGCGCGTGCTCGCCTGGTACACGCAACTCGCGCCGGCAGTTC
>DASUFX010000598.1:0-6481 GCA_036274355.1 Kofleriaceae bacterium
GTCACATCCGCGAAGCGTGGGACTACACGCACGACGACGCGCCATTCGAAGAGCAAGAAGTTCTCGTAACCGTACCTGCTTCATTCGACGAAGCCGCACGTGAGCTGACGCTGCAAGCCGCAACTGCCGCCGGCTATCCGCCGGTCGTGCTGCTCGAAGAGCCACAGGCCGCGTTCTACGCATGGATCGACAACGCACGCACGAAACTCGGGCCCGGCGAACGCGTGCTCGTGTTCGACGTCGGCGGTGGCACCACCGACTTCACGCTCATCGAAGTCGACGCGAACGGCGACGGCTTCACGCGCACCGCCGTCGGCGACCACTTGCTGCTCGGCGGCGACAACCTCGATCTCACGCTCGCGAAGATCGTCGAGCAACGCGTCGTCGCGCGCACGAACAAGAAGCTCGATGCGCTGCAGTGGCACGGCCTCGTGCACGCGTGCCGGCTCGCAAAGGAGACGCTGCTCGGCGACGACCCGCCGGCGACCGCACCGATCGTCGTGCAGGCGCGCGGCGCGAAGCTGATCGGCGGCACGATCCGCGACGAGGTCTCGCGCGACGAGCTCGACAAGATCCTGTTCGATGGGTTCTTCCCGCTCGTCGGCAAGGACGCGCAGCTCGCGCGCGGCCGCAGCGGCCTTCAGGAATTCGGCCTGCCCTACGCCGCCGATCCCGCCGTCACGCGTCACCTCGCGGTGTTCTTGCAGCGTCATCACGCCGAACGCGTCGACGCGATCCTGTTCAACGGCGGTGCGATGACACCGACGTCGCTGCGCCAGCGCGTGCTCGATCAGATCGGCCAGTGGCAGGGCTCCGCGCCGCGCGAGCTGCCCGCCGCGATGCCGGAGATGGCCGTCGCGCAAGGCGCCGCGTATTACGGCCTCGTCCGCCGCGGCCTCGCGACGCGGATCAAAGGTGGCACAGCGCGCGCGTTCTACATCGGCGTCGATGCGAGCGGCATGCGCCGACGCGTTCCCACTACCGAAGCCACCGCAGCCGGCGCGGCCGTCGAGCCCGCACGCTACGCGGTGTGCCTCGCGCCACCTGGCCTCGACGACGGCGCGCGTGTCGAGCTCGAGCGCGACTTCAGGCTCGTCACGAATCGGCCGGTGAGCTTTCGGCTCTACTCGTCGAGCACGCGCGAGGATCACCCCGGTGCGCTCGTGCCGATCGGCGACGGCAAGGCCGAGACGATCGACGACGGCAGCGACCTGCTCGAGCTACCGCCGATCGTGACCGTGCTGCGCGCACGCGGTCGCGGCGAGGTCACCGTGCGGCTCGCCGTGCACATCACGGCGCTCGGCGCGCTCGAGATCTACTGCGTCGACACCGAAGCACCAAACGAGACCTGGAAGCTCGCGTTCGACATGCGCTCGGGTGGCGCCGCACCGAGCGTCGAAGCCGTCGCCGAGTCCGCGCCACACCCGAAGACCGACGAAGCGAAGGCGAAGATCAAAGCCGCGTTCACGACGAGCGCCGGGCTCCAAACCCTCACCCGCGATCTCGAGACGCTGCTCGAAGCGCGCCGCGATGAATGGTCGATGATGACGACGCGCGCGCTGTTCGACGCGCTCGTCGAGGTCGCCGCCGACCGCAAGAAGACCGCCGATCACGAGCAGCGCTGGCTCAACCTCGCCGGCTTCTTGCTCCGCCCCGGCACCGGCGCGCCGCTCGATGCGTGGCGCTCGCGCGTGATGTGGGGTGTGTTCAACGAGAACCTCGCGCATCCCAAGAGCGAGCCCGGCAAGCTCGCGTGGTGGATCGTGTGGCGGCGCATCGCCGGCGGCCTCGCGAAGGGCCAGCAAGATCAGATCTACGATCGACTCGCGCAGCTGCTGCTGCCGAGCACGAAGCAGGCGAAGAAGCTCGCCGAGGCCAAGCCGAGCAAGCAGGAGCTCGCCGAGATGTGGCGCGCGGTCGCGAGCATGGAGCGCTTGCCGATCGAGCACAAAGTGAAGCTCGGCGACGAGCTCATCCACCGCATGGACTCGCGCAAGGGTCGCGAAGATCCGGTGCACCTGTGGGCGCTGTCGCGCATCGGCGCCCGCGTGCCGCTCTACGGCCCGCTCAACGCGCTCGTGCCGCCGAGCAAAGTGCGAGCGTGGCTCGAGCCGCTCGTGACATGGGATTGGCCCGAGCCCGACAAGGCCGCGTTCCCGCTCGCGCAGCTCGGCCGTCGTACCGGCGATCGCACACGCGATCTCGACGACGCGACACGCACCAAGCTCGCCGAGCTGCTACGCACGCTGCCCGGTGGCGAGCGCGCGGCTGTGCTCGTCGAGCAAGTCGTCGCGCTCGAAGCGCGCGAGGAACGCGTCGCGCTCGGCGACACGTTGCCCGCCGGCCTCAAGCTTGTCGTCGATGACGAACGCGCCGAGGATCTGAGCCGCGAGCTCGACAGCCCGAGCTAATGCTCGAGGTCGTATTCGGACTTGTAGCTGATCGTGTCGTCGGCGGTCTTGTACTTGCCGTCGGGACCGGGGTTGTAACCCGTGTAGTTCACCCGGGCGCCGTTCGATTCGTACTCCGAGGTGCTGCGGTAGCTGGCGACATCGTCCGCGGTGTTGAACACGCCGTCGGGTCCCTTGTCCTGGTATCCCATCTGCTCCGTGGAGAGCTTCAGCTCGTTGAACGAGTTGGTGCTGAGGTAGCTCGGCACGTCGTCGGCCGTGAACCACATGTTGTCCGGACCGATGCCAGGTGGCACGCTGGTGGCGTTGTAGTTCCAGTAGCGGATCGGCAGATGGTCGGCGTCGAAGTCGGTCTTCGAGTAGCCACCGACCACGTCGTCGGCGGTGTTCCACATGCCGTCGGCACCGGCCGTGTTGTAGTAGATGGAGCGCGTCTGGTAGCCGTACTGGTCGTACATCTGCTCCGAGACCGAGTTGATCACGTCGTCGGCGGTCTTGGGCAAGCCGTCGGCGCCGAAGGTCCGGTAGATGTACTTCGTCACGTTGCCGTAGGAATCGACGATCCAATCACCCCACTGCTGATTCGGCTGACCGCGGTCGTCGGCGGTGTGCCACGCGCCATCGGGGCCGGCACTGGTGAAGTAAAAATAGCCGGTCACGTAGCCGTTCGAATCGTAGCTGTAGCTCTGGTACGCGGTGATCACGTCGTCGGCGGTGCCGAGCACGCCGTCAGGGCCGCCGCCAAAGACGTCAATCGTCGTCATCTGACCCGACGTCGCGTCGTAGTTGTACTTCTGGAACGACGTCAGAACGTCGTCCGCCGTCCAGGGCTGTCCGTCGGGCCCCATATTGCCGTAGTAGCGATACTCGGTGTTCCGACCTTCGGCATCGTAGGCCTGCGTGTACTTGCAACACCCCTTCGGGTCGTCCATCGTGAACCAAATGCCGTCGAGCCCCGCGCTCTGGTGGCCCATGCTCGCCGTTTGCCGCCCGTTCATGTCGAGCATGTACTCGTACCAGCTCGACACCTTGCCGGTCGCTTGGAACGAGGTCTGGCGCTTCTGATAGTTGACGATCGACGAGAACCTGATCCGTTGGTTCGAAAGCGTCTCGGAACCGTCGGCGCTCTTCACACCATCGAGGACGACCTCGAAGAACACACCGGTGTAGAGCGGCTGACCCGGCACGAACGAAATCTTCAGCGAGGCCTCGTCGTACGACACGGTGCCGTAGAGCCCGTACCAGCCCTCGGCGTAGCCGTAGCGCAGCTTCACCGTCGTCGCGTTCACCGTCGCCGGATCGAGCTTCTTGTTCACGAAGACCGAGACCGGATTCAAGATGCTCGCGCTCTTCGCGTTGTTGTTCGGCGCGGACGACACGATCATGAGCGGCGTGTTCGGCGCGTCGACTGCAGCGTCCGGCACGTTGCTCGAATCGCTGACGGGGCTACAAGCAGCAAACAGCACCGCGATGCACGCATGGCGCAGGCGAATCATTAGACCCTCCACAGAGATTTCCATCCTAATACGGATTGCGAGGGCTTCGCGACCCCGTGGGTGTGACGCGCAGCATGGAACGCAGCGTCCTCCCTGAATCGCGCTTGGGGTAGCTCAGCGAGATCGGACCACGACGGCAAGCAGATCTTCGGCCGGCTCACCGGCTTCGAGCGCGCTGGTGACGAGAACGGACGCGATCCGGCCACTCGCAGGTGCGACTTCGAGTAGCCGTTGCTCCCACTTCACGTCATCGTCACCGCGAAGTGCGGTAGACGCGACGACCAGCACATAGTCCGAGAAGTATTGGTCCTGGCCGCGTCGCGCTGCGTGAAGGCTCGCTCCACGCACACGTGGACCACCTGTGAATGCCTTCGCCTTCGGCCGCGGTCCGCTCAGCGAGCCGGCCGGCAAGCCGGCCTCGACGGCCGCGAGCGGGCCGATCAGCATCGCGCCCGGATGACCGGCGCACGCCCAGTCGATCGTCGAATTCGGGCCGTCGAGGATCGCGAGGAACGCCGCGACCGGCTCGCCGCCGCGCAGCACACCTTCCGAGCTCGCGCGCATGGTGCGCAGGATTTCATCGAGCGTCACCGGCCCACCGCTCGCGGTCGCCGCCGCAAACGCGCCGGTCAGTGCCGCCGTGGCGAGCGCCGCCGCTACGCCGTGTGCCTGGGCTTCGGTCACGAGCAGCGCGAGCCGGCCATCACCGAGCTCGATCGCCTGCCAGCCTGCACCGGTCGAGCGCGGCGCCGTGCGGTACTCCGCCGCAACGGCCCAGCGGCCGAGCTCGGTCTCGCGACTCGCCGATGCCTGCAAGCGCAACGCGTCCGCGACTTCGACCTGGCGCGCGGTTTCGCGCTCGCGATTCGCCGCACGCGCGAGCCCGACGAACGTCAGTGCACGCGCCGCCGCTTTCCCGGAGTCGGCGATGAGCCCGCGATCGGCTTCGCGCAGCACGTGAGGGCATTTCGCCTCGACGAGTCCGATGAGCTCGCCGCGATCGACGAGCGGCACGATCACGTCGGCGTCGTGCGCGGCCGCGAGCGACTCGAGGTCCGGGCGAATCATGCCGACGCGCATCGTCGCGAGATCGACGACGATGAGCGGCTCGTTGTTCTGCACCAGCCACGCGTTGACCGCGCGATCGAGCCGCCAGCGCGTACCTTCGTGATTCGTCAGAGACGCGCCATCGCGCCACCACAGCGTCGTGAGGTCGACGCTGACCGCGTTCTGCCACAGCGCGCCGAGCTTCTCGCTGATCTTCTTCTCGTCCTCGAACGTCGGCACGCGCGCCATGAAGCGCTCGAGCTCGCGCTCGCCTTTGACGCGCGTGCGTCGTCGCCGCGCCGACGCCCAGGCAAGGCCGGTCATCAGCGCCCAACCGATCGCCGACAGCGTGACGACCGGCAGCGGGCTCGACGTGCCGAGCAGGATCGTGAGCCCGACGGTCAGCACCGTCGACGCGAGGAACAATCCCATCTCGAGCGCGACGCTGCGATCGAAGCCTTGCGGGCGCAGGATGTCGGTCTTGAGCACGAGATAAAGCGCGAGCACCGCCGCCACGCACGCCGACAGCCACGCGATCGGATACACGCCCCAGATCCGATACAAGAGCAGCGTGTCCATCGAGCCGATCGTCGCGACGACGAGCACGATCATCAGCAAGCGAAACGTTCGCTTGCGTTCACCGCGCGGTGTCGCGCGCCGCTGGAGCACGAGGCCGACGCCGAGCCACGCGAGCAGCTGCGATAGGTAGAAGCCGGTCAGCGGACCCGGCGCCATGTAGAACATGCCCGACGGCAGCTTCTGCACGCCGGGAACGACCCACGACGTTCCCCAGCAGACGATGAACGACAGGCCGCAGATGATCGCGCCGATGCGCAAGATCCAGCGATACCGCTCGAGCTGGCCGCTGACGCCGAGCATGACGAGCATCAGCATCGGACCAACCGCGACCACAGGCCCTTGGCCGAGCTTGATCAGGTGCCGCGCGGTCTCGGGATCGTCGGTCAATGCAGCGAGCCCCTGACACATCGACCACGGCACCGCCGACGACGACGCGGCGACCACACCAAGACGCATCACGCGATCGCCACGGATCAACGCGGCGGTCACAGACACCGCGAGGATCAACGCGGTGGTTACGACGTATGGCGCAGCAAGCCAGCTCCACCGAAGGTCGGCCACTGCATACAGGTTAACCCGGCGTGGCCAGCCCGACGCTCAACGAATAGCGATTGTATGCGCACGCACCGTTGCAATTGCCTTCGCCGGTCGGCTTCACCTCGATGCCGTATTTCGTGCCCGGCACGAGCGTGACATCCAGACACCGGCGAGAGTTCGCCTCGTCGCCGCTGGCCGCGCACTCCGTGTCGGTGCCGACCTGCATGTCGTGGTCGATGTCCCAGAGCGTGATCGAGAGCTCCTCGTGAGCGATCGGGAACGTGAGTCGCGCCTCGACCTTGACGGCGGTGCACACCGACGACGGTACGAAGGACACCCAGTCCGCGGCATCGGACGCGAGCATGCAGTCGTTGATGGCGACCGGCACCGCCACGCAATCCGACACCGGGA
>DASUFX010000599.1:0-11756 GCA_036274355.1 Kofleriaceae bacterium
CATGGCGGCGCACAAGTACTGGATGCCGCCGGATCAGGTGTTCGACACCGAGGCGCAGTGGACGGCGTCGCCGTTCGCGACCGCGCTCAACTTCATCAAGAGTTGCGGCCAGAACTCGTCGAACCCGGCGTGCATCTGGAAGGAAATTCCGACGAAGCTCGCGGGTGATGACGCCGGCGGCGCGCTGCGCAACCCGGTCTCGCTGCCCGACGACGAGCTCGCGAAGCAGGCGACCACCCTGCTCGGCATGAACAAGAACGTCAGCGGCGTCACGACGTGCTCGGAGTGCCACGCGGCAAACCAGACGACGCTGCGCGACTGGCAGATGAAGACCGATACGGCGATGGCGTCGTGCCTCAAGAACACGACCGATGGCGGCGCGCCGACGACCGAGAAGAAGGAAGACGTCTCGATCGACAAGGACGAGTTCAAGACTTGGGGCCCGTTCGAAGTCGCGCTCGGCGGAAAGATCGAAGTGAAGATGGCCGGCACCGGCGACGCTGACCTCTACGTCAAGCGCAACGCCGAGCCGACGACGGAGTCGTACGACTGCCGCCCGTTCTCGCGCGAGCCCAACGAGCAGTGCCTCAGCACGCAGTTCAACGCGAATGGCCCGGCGAAGTTCTACGTCGGTGCGGCGGGCTTCGCCGACCACTCGAAGATCACGATCACGGTGACCTACGGCAAGCCCGATGCGAACACGCCGAAGCCGAAGGACATCGTCGACTGCCTGCGCCTCGAGCCGGGCCGCAGCGATTCGCCGTACGTGCCGGAGAAGGCCGGTATCTACGCAGCGGCCGCGCACCTCGGCTTCTTCCAGGCCGTGTTCAAGGCCGCGTTCCCCGACGGTGAAGGCAGCAACAACGCCGACACGTGGGCGCTCGAGTACGGCAAGTTCAAGAACCGCGTCTCGATGCCGAAGGGCAACCATCCGCGGCTCACGCAGGGCGAGCTCGACATCGTCGCCGAGTGGTTCGCGCGCGGTCTGCCGCGGCTGACGACGTACATCGCGCCGGATACCGGCCCGACGACGTGCATGCAGAACATCTCGAGCAACGTGCAGTCGCACGTCAGCGCGATGTCCACGCAAGGCTGGCAGGCGATCAACCGCGGCGCGAACCTGCGCATGTACGGTTGCGGTACGTCGTCGAATCCGCGCGAGTGTCTGACGAGCGCGGCGAACGCGAACAGCAAGTCGTACGGTATGGGCTGGGCGGCGACCGGAACGCTGCGCGTGCTGCGCGAGCTGTCGTTCAACACCTACTACTGGATGCGCAGCTCGGCCGACGGTCGCTTCGTCGCGAACGGCTCGACCGGTGGTGGCGGCGCTGTGATCAGCGACCTCCAGTCCGACAAGGACATGAGCGCGCACGCTGCGTACGACCCGGGCTTCTTCCCGGATAACCGCGGCTGGATGTTCCAGGGCACGCCGATCGGCTCGGCGTTCTGCACGACGGGCCTGCTCGTTCGCAACCCGGATCGCATCGAGTTCAACGAGCCCGAGTGCAGCCACGTCGAAGGCGTCTCGCTGTACCAGCACCTCGGTGCGGCTCTCGGCGGCGGCGACTACTTCGCAGTCAACAACGTGTTCTCGAGCGACAACCCGTCGGGCGTCGTGACGAAGGACATGAGCGCGGGCTTCGGCCCGACCGCGACGATGCGCTTCACCGCGATGATGTTCGACGGTACGCGCTATGTCGGCAAGCCGACCGTGTCGCAGTCGAGCCCGCACGAAGGTGACACCGTGCTGTCGCCTTCGACGAAGCTCGTGATCAGCCGCTTCGGCAACGAGAACGCGCAGCTCGGCTACGTGCTCCGCCGCCTCGATGCGACGCCGACGGGCTCGTCCTACACGGTGTCGACGCCGGAGATCGCGCGCTACTGCGTGCAGGGCAACAAGGCCTCGATCTCGTACGACGAGAAGTACTTCGTGACGCACCACTACGTCGGCCCGAACGACTGGCAGGACCTCGGGTTCTCGTCAGCGCAGGACCCGACGTTCCAGCAGATGCTCGCGAAGGGCACGTCGAACATCATCCTCGTCAACATGGTGACCGGCGCCCGGACCCGCATCACGAACATGAAACCGGGCCAATACGCGCTGTTCCCGCACTGGCGCTCGGATGGTTGGATCTACTTCCAGGTTCGTGACAAGAACACGAGCAAGGAATACATCGTCGCCAGCGACGCCGCTCTTCCGTAGAATCGGCTCGTGCGCGCCGTCGTAGTCACACTGCTTGTCGTTGCTGCTTGCGGTGACGACGCAGTCGACAAGACGGCGATGTGCAAGCTCGGCACCGCGAAGAGCGCGGCGACCGTGCAGGATCGCAAGATCATCGGCGCGGTCGCTCCGTATCAAGCGGACCTCGGGCTCGCTGCGCGCGACGAGGAATTGCGGACGTCGATCGCGGCGCGCCGTCAGGTCGCGTGGGATGCGGTCGCGAAAGTGCTCGCACCGACGCCGCTCGCGGAGCCGATGCTTGCAGCGAGCTTCGGCGGGCAGCCCTCAATCCCGGCGTGGCACACGTGGTTCGCGCGCGAGGACTTCGATCGCGTGTTCAAGAAGGTGTATCGCGACCTCGGGCCGGCCGCGCGCCGGGCACGCGCTGACCTCGATGCCGCGACGATCGATGCGGGCTTTGACTGGAACACGCACGCGGTCGAGCAGGACCCGAGCTGGCCCGAGCAGCGCTACCTCGATTACCTCGCGGTGATCGACACGCAGGAAGAAGCGCAGGGCATCGCTGGCGTCAATCGCGTTGGCTACTCGAGCGGTGCGATGCGGCACCTCATCCACAGCTACGAGCAGCAGTACAGCTGTCGCGTGAATCCGCCGCCGGATCCGTACGCGCCAGAAGGCGTGCGCGAGGGCGGCATGGTGAAGCAGGTCGATACACTCGCCGTGGACGAGTGCGAGTGGCGCGTGCTCGGGCCGTTCGTCGCGAGCGCGGGTGCGAAGGTGAAAGTGACATCGACCGGTGACGGCGATGCGGATATCTACGTGCGCAAGGGCGCGGCGCCGGAAGCCCATGACTTCGATTGCCGCTCGTCGGGTGATGCGAGCACCGAGTCATGCACGGTCGCTGGCGGCGGGCTCGTCTATGTCGCGGTGTTCGGCGCACAGGCGTCGAACGTCGAGGTTGACGTCGAGTATCTCGCCGAGGATGTCGCACTGCCGACGTGCCTCGATGGTGAGATGCCGCGCGACGCGGTGCTCGTCAAAGCGGATTGGCGGCGCAAGCTCACCGGCGAGAACCTGCCGGTGTTCGATACGTCGCCCGCGCGCATGCGCGAACGGTTCGCGCTTAAGGCGGACTGGGGAAGCGGTGACGGCGCGGCGAATCCCGATCCGTCGTCGATCTACACGATCACGTTGCCGAACGGGAACGAGTTCCGGATGCCCGCGCTCCACGTGATGACGAAGGAGCTCGATCACTGGCTGTGGATCACGCTGTGGTGGTCGAACAATCCCGATACCGATTTCGGCGCGGATCGTCCCGCGAGCGTGGCGTCGCTGCCCGGCCCGTGGCGCAACTACAAGATGTGCGTCACGAGCGCGTATCTCGAAGGCGATCCAGATCCGCGCGGCGGTGCAGGTGGCTCGCTTGGCGACGCGATCGAATCGGTGCACGGCGGCGTCGGCGCGCCGAGCTGGTGCTCTAACCCGTACCTCGAGATGGGCGAAGGCAACGCAGCAACGAACTGCATCGGTTGTCACCAGCACGGCGGCACTGATCTGACGCCCGAAGCGATCCTCGCGACGCTGCCACACAGCGGCTCGACCCGCGTCCGCAACAACTTCTTCACGGACTATCTGTGGGCGATCAAGGGCGGGCAGGGCGAGGATCTGTCGTCGCTCGTGCAGGCCGAGGTCGATTACTGGGACGCCAACGATCCGCCGTAGCGGGGGCCGGAACGCGAAGGAGCTCGCCGGGAGAGGAGGAGACGACGAGCTCGATCGCGTCCTGAAACCGAGCATCTGTTAAAACGGATAAGTTGTCAACAGAGCGGATTGCGGCACCCCCGTCGAATCGAGCAAAGACCGCGCGATGGCTCGGAATTTCGGCCACAAATCCGGAGGCGCAGCGTGCGTCGGCTCGGGCAGAATCGGCGGCGAGGATGACAGGGGATCTGGAGCTCTCGGTGCTGCAGCGCCCGAGCGGTGGGCTCGGCTATATCGCCGGGTTTGCGATCACGGATCAGCTCATCGTCGCAGCGGGCGGGACGTCGAGTCGGCATCCGACGGTCGTCGTGTCGTCGAACGCGCGGCACTTCGAGATGCGCAAGACGCCGCGCATGCTCGGCCTGCGCGACGTGCTCGCGGTTGGCGATGCGCTGTGGACGTGCGGTGAATACGGCCAGCTCGCGATGTCGCGCGATGGCGGCGTGACGTGGAAGGTATTCGATACCGGAACCGACGCGTGTCTGTTCGCGCTCGCCCTCGTGCCCGATGGTGCGGTGTGGGTGGTCGGCGACAACGGCTACGCAGCACGCGTGCCGCCGGGTCCCGGCGAGAAGCTCGAGCGCATCGACTTCAAGACCTCGACGCGGCTCGCCTCGGTATACGCGCTGCGCGACGAGGTCATCGTGCTCGGCTTCGACGGCGTGATGTATCGCTGGCGCGAAGGCGACGTCGCGCGGATCGCGACGGGCGCGACGAAACCGCTGACCGCGCTCGCGGTGAGCAAGCTCGGCACGTGGATCCTCGTCGGTGATGGTGGCTTCGTCGCGCGCTCGCCGGACGGCGCGTGGTGGTCGCGCGTGAAGAGCGGCGTCGAGATCGATCTCGAGGCGATCTGCGCGTGCCCGGATGGCCGTTTGGTCGTCGTCGGTGACCGTGGGCTCATCCTCGTGTCGGCCGACGATGGCCGGCAATGGAAGACCGTCGAGACCACGCTGCTCGCGCACCTGTGGTCGGTCGAGCGGTTCGGCGGTGGTGTGTTGATCGGTGGCGATGACGGCCTGATCGCAAAGCTTGCTCCGCCGGGCGATGAGACGTGGAGCGATCGCATCAACGTCTTTGGCGGCGTGAAGCCCCTCGATGTCGTGTTTGCCGAAGGCCCGGACGGCTTTGTCGTGCGTGGCCTCGTGACGTACCTCGATGCGATCGAGAATGCGCGCGATGACGACGAAGACGATGACGACGACGACGAGGACGACACTGACAGCGAGGCGTTCTCGACGCTGAACGAGGCCGGCACCGCGCAGAGCTTCGAGGCAAACTACGGAGTCGCGCTGTCGCGCGAGGCGGCGGCGTTCGTTACCGCGATCGATGGCCGTGACAAATGGTCGAGCTTCGAGGAGCTTCGCCTCGATAACGATCTACTTCCCGACGTCGGCGACAAGAATTTGTTCGAGCTCTTGGTGCGGCGCGATCAGCACGCGTATCTCGGCACCGGGCTCGTCGAATCGTTCTGCGGCGTCTTCTGCATCGGCTCGCAGGGCAACGGCGACACCTATCACATGGAGCTCTACGAGTGGGACGGCCCACGTCAGGTGCTCCATTTCGATCACGAGACGCACGCGTTCACCGGCGTGTTCGCCGACTCGCTCGACAGCCTCGTCTACCTCGCCGCGCTCAAGCGTGCGAACGACGCGCGAGGGATCTCGACCGAAGCGTTCGAGATCGGGTTGCGCAAGCTGCGCGGCAAGGTCGCGCCGACGTGGCACTTCGCGATCGACGACGACGATCCCGAGTTCGTCGCGCTCGAACCGAAGCGACGCGACACCGAGTTCTTTTTCTATCGCTCGCGCTGGATCACTGCGCTGTTGAAGAACGACGGCGTCACCGACATCGATGACATCCCGCGGCTGTTCAACGCCGATTTCAATCAGGTCGTGCCGCAGGATCAGCTGCCTGCGCGCTACGAGGCGTGCGAGAAGTTCATTCCGACCGCGCTGTACTCGATGTGGCGCGCGTTCCTGTTCGACGAGCCCGAGCTGGTGCCGTACCTCGAGATCGGCCGGCGCCACAAGTCGCGGCTCGTCCGCGATGCTGCGACCCTGATCGACGAGCTCCGCGACGGCCGCAACGAGCTCGGTACGATCAAGGACGTGCGTGCGCATCTCGCAAAGTTCCGCGCGCTCGATCTCGATCCGCGCCGTGCCGATCAGCGCACGGCGGAAGCCGAGGCTCGCGCGAAGGCGGACGCGACGCGCCATCAGGACATCGTTGTCGAGCTCGAACGCGCACCGCGCACGGGCTGGAGCGACCTCGCGTGGCGCTGGCTCGACGATGGCGTCGCGCATCGTGCGCTGCTCGCCAAGCTCGATGACACGCCGGAGCTTGCAGCGCAGATCGCGGCGCTCGACGAGTTGCGCGGCGTGCCGGATACCGATCGCGAAGTGATGCTGCCGCGGCTCGCCGACGATCTGGCGCCCGAGCTCGAGGCGGTGCTCGTCGGCAGTCTCGTGCGCGACGACGCACTCGACGGCGTGCTCGCGGCACCGCCCAAGCCGGACGATGGTGACGGCGGCGAGGACGGCAGCGACGACGACGAGGGTTCGCCTGGCTGGGACGCGATCGACACGGCGCTCGCGCCGATCTACGGCCGCGGCGAGCCGCATGCGCATTTCGGGACCGTGCTGCCGTACATGCTCGGCGGCAACGATCCGATTCACGGCATCTCGGTCTATCTGCGCGACGAGCCGGTGCCGCACTTTCACTTCGTCACATACGGCTTCACCGATCTGTTCGAGAAGGAGACCGACGATCCGGAGGTCAGCGGGTTTGGTTTCGAGCTGACGGTTCGGTTGCGGCGCGCCGCCGGCGAGACCGACGTGCCGATGTGGACGCTCAACTTCCTGCAGAACCTCGCGCGCTACGTGTTCGGCACCGGCAATCGCTTCGGTGCCGGTCACAAGATGGGGCTCAACGGTCCGATCGCGCTCGATCACGACACGAAGCTGACCGCGATCCTGTTCGCCGAAGACCCCGAGCTCGAGGAAATCTCGTCGACGTTCGGCAAGGCGCAGTTCCTTCAGATCGTCGGCATCACCGATGACGAGTACAAGCTGATCCAGGAGTGGTCGACGAGCGGTCTCGTCGAGATCTTGCGCGAGCAGTTGCCGCTGCTCGTGACCGACCTCGCGCGTGACTCGGTGCTTGCCGATAGGCAGACGGCAGCGAAGGTGAAGCAACGCGTCGAGCAGGAAGGCTCGTCGGAAGACCTGACGTTTGCCGGCGAGATGAAGCTCGAGGTCTCCGAAGGTCGCGTTCGCATCGAGATGGGCGCGCTGTACGCAGCGGCGCTCCCACGCGCGATGCGCGGCCGGCTCCGGCACGGTCGCGGCTACACGTTGCGCGGCCGGAGCAACATGCTCACGCTCGAGCCGGGCGAGACCACTGGGTTCGTGCAGAGCGACGGCGACATGACACTGAGGCTGACGCCGGACCTCGTGATCGAGATCGAGGCCCGGTTACGCACGACGCTCGCAGGTCGCTACCGGTTCGAAATGTGGCCGGCACTCGAGATCGTGGTGACGCCGAGCGTGATCCGCGATCAGGCCGGTCAGGCGATCGACGTGCGTGGCGTCGCCGACCCTGCCGAGGTGAAGAAGCTGATCGACGACGAGAACGCGCGCCTCGCCGCGGAAGTAGCGGAGCACCGCGATGACTCTGACGACGATGACGCCGACGACGCAGATGACGATGCCGACGATGCCGACGACGCCGACGACGATGCCGACGATGGTGCGGCGCCGCCGGCGGACCGCGTGCGTGCGGCGCTGGCGATGACCGAGCGCGCGCTTCGTCTCGCACCTGATGACGATGACGCGCAGTTCACCCACGCGATGCTGCTGCTCGACGCCGAGCGTGCGGGGATCGCCGGCAGCAGCGACAAGCTCCTGCGCGCGCTGCCGAACTACACGATCAGCAATCGCGTCAACATCGCGGTGCGAATGGGCAAGGCGAAGCATCCGCGGTTCGGTGATGCCGTCGATGCGTTGCTCGGCGCGAAGCTCCCACATCGGATTCTGGCAGGCGGCGGCAGTACGAACGTCGCGACCTACGGCGACGTCGCCGAGGAGCTGTTCAGCGAGCTTGGCAAGCTGGTGCTCGCGTCGGCTCCCGACCGACTCGTCAGGCTCGCGCCGATGCTGCCCGGCCGCGTCGGCATGCTGAGCGCGCTTGCCTGGCAGGCGTGCCAGGCCGACCAACGCGACGGCGCGCTCGCCCTGTACGAACAGCTACTGCTCATCGAGATTCCCGAGGCGGGCGACGACCGCACGAACTACCTGCGGGCGATGAACAACGCATGCGTGCAGGCGCATGCTGCGAAGGCGTACGACACGGCGGTGCGGATCGCCGACCGCGCACAAGCGGTCGCGCACGAGAATCCGTACATCTATCACTCGGCGGCGTGCGCGTATTCGGCCGTCGGTGACTACGCGAAGGCGTTCGAGCAGGTGAAGCTGGCGATGAAGTACGGATACGACCACCTCGGCAAGGTCGAGGTCGACTCCGACCTCGGACCGCTACTCGAGTGGCCCGAATTCAAGGCGCTGTTCCGCGACTGGCACGATCGTCAGGAGGGCAACTGATGGCCGTCGAGGTACATGGCCTCGATGCGATGGAGGGCGAGACTGCCTTCGCGTTCTTTGTCGTGCGCCTGCGCGAGCAAGTCTCTCGCGCGCAACTCGTCGAGCTGCTGCGGTACGTCGCGCCACTGATCCCGGAGCCCGAGACGTTCATCGAAGACCTGCCGGAAGATCTCGAGCAGTCGATTCGCATCCTGGCAATGCCATGGACGCCGCCTGAAGCCGGCCATGCGGTAGAAGCGCAGCGGCGATTGATCGAATCGACCGGCTCGCACGGCGTCGAGGCAGCGTGGTTCTTCCAGACCGGCACGGGGCTGCCGGCCGTCGATGACGTCGATGACGACGGCGATGACGATGACGGCGACGACGACCTACCACCGAGCGCCGATAGCGACGATCCGCGTTTGCGAGCACGCACTGATCCGCAGCGCTCGGCGCGTGCGATGACGACGGATGATAGCTGGGTCGGCGAGTCGAGCTGGAGCCGCGAGACCAACTGGAGCAGTGGCGAGGTCGGCGGTGACACCAAGACGCAGCCGATCGAGATCATCGACGTCTCGAAGGTCGACGATGCTGAAGACGAGGTGATGACGCGGCGCGCGCACTCTGCGCTCGATACGGTACAGGATGACAACGACGACGAGGACGAGCTCGAGCGGGCGCATACCGACGAAGACGACGACGATGATGATGACGACGACGGCGACTTCGACGATGAGGATGACGACGAAGACGACGACGACGAGGATGACGAAGACGACGACGACGACGAGGATGACGATGACGACGACGACAGCATCGAGGCCGGAGACGACGACGATGTGAGCTGGTCGAATGGGCCGCCCCCGCAGGTCGCGAAGGTCCGCTTTCCGGTCGATGGCTACCCTGCAATCCTCGACGAGCTGGACTGGGAGGACTTCGGGATCGCGGTCAAGCTGCGCGGCGACATGCTCGCGGGCGAAGGCACCGTGCTGTTCGGGTTTCACACGCTGTGGCTCGCGCCGTACGGCGGACGATTTCGTAACGCAGCGGTCACGATCGATCGCACGCACCACGCAGCGCACCTGTGGGTCGATCGGTTCGCGGCGCCGTGCAGTGCGGCCGTCCAGGTCCACCATCTCTTGTGGGTGCTGTCGAAGCTCGACGAGGTCGTCCCGATCGTTCACGCGCGCTTCGCCGGTGCGACCATGGCGCAGAAGTACGCCGGCCTCATGGGCGATACGAGCGAGCCCTTCGTGCTCGGAGGCAATCCGCTGGTCGCCGTCCACGCCGCGTTAGGCGAGGTCGGCGTCGATCACTGGATCGCCGAGCAGAAGGACTGGTCGCCGGCCGAGATCGCGCGGATGCTGCGCGAGCTCGCGATCGACGTCGTGACCGGACACGATCCCGTCGCGGACGACGGCGAAGAAGACGAGGACGACGCCGCGGGCGAGGAAGTCGACGGCGTGTTCGCTGCCAGCGAAGCTGAACGCGAAGACGAGGAAGGCGACGACGCCGACGACGAGGACGACGACGAGGAGGGCGAGCTCGTCGATGACGAGGACGACGAGAGCGACGGCGACGACGACGACGATGATGATGACGACGACGACGACGATGACGAGGATGATGACGACGACGACGATGGCGAGGCCGAGGGCAACGAGGATGAAGACCGCGGCCGCCAGATCACGAGCTACGCGGGCGAGCTGCTTGCGGCACGTGCCGCTGCGGGCAAGCTCGATCCGCGCGCGGCCGAGCAGCTGCTGCCGGTGCTAGCGACGTCGGAGAAGTTCGAACACCGCCGGCGTGCGGTCGTCCAGATTTTCGGCGCATTGCGCTACCGGCCGGCCGTCCCCGCGATGATCAGGATTCTCGAAGAAACGACGATCGCGAGCTCGCTCGATTCGATCGGCAAGGAAGACTTTGTCGCGGCCACTGCGGCGGCGCTCGGCGCGATCGGCGATCCGTCGGCGATCGATGCGCTCGCACGCGTAGTCGCTGCACCAGGCACGCACAACGACGAGCCGCGTCCGGTCGCGGCTGATGCCCTCGCGTCGTGTCTCGCCGCTGCCCCCGAGCCGCGGCACGTCGACGACGCCGTCCTCGCCGAGCTGCTCACGACCATCCGCGAGCGCAACGACGGCGAGCTCAATGCCGAGACTCAGCTCGCGTACGGCCGCATCGTGCATCAGCTGCCTGCCGACAAGCGGGCAGAAGCACGCCGTCGGCTCGCCGAATCGGACAGCGCCCGCGACGACGCGATCGCGGTGCTCGCGCGCCAAGCGGCACTACTGCTCGCCAGCCCGACATCGCCGGTCAATGCGCCGCCGCGCGATCTGCAGCCGCTGCTGCACGAGAGCCTGACCTCGGTCGACTACGATCACGACTACACGGTGCGAAACCTGCGCGTCGCGCTGCGAGTCGCCGAGATCGTACCGAACCTCGTCAACGCCGACGACATCGTCTGGTTGACTAGATTTGCCGAGTCCGACATCCGCACGCGCGCGCACTCGCTGCTCGCGAAACTTCACAAGCCGTTGCCGCGAGCACCGGTCTTCGACGCGCGCGCCGCGCGACTACTCGAAGACGACGCGCTCGTTCGCATGATCGGCGACGCGCATGTCGTTGGCCGCGCTGCGCTGATCGCCGAGGCAGGCCGTCGCGACCTCGTTCGCGCGAAGCGGGCGATCATCGATGCGTGTCATGACGTGATCTCGCGTGCGCGTCAGGGCGGCGAGAACCTGCTCGACCCCGACACCCGCGTGCTCGAGGCTGCAGTACCGATCCTGCGCGACGGGCTGTTGGACGATGACGTGATCGCGTTGTTCGATCGGATGCTGCGCCACTCGAACTACCACGTGAAGTGGGAGCTGTTGCAGAAGCCGCCGCACGACGAACGTTTGATCGCGGGCATGTTCCACGTCATGGCAGAGAAGTGGGGCTGGCAAGAGAAGACCGCGAAGCAGTGGCTCGCTAACTTCCAGGGGTCGCCCGCCTACGAGGCCGAGCGCAAGCGCGCGCCGGTCGCGGAGGACGATGACGAGAGAGACGACGAAGAAGACGACGATGACGACGGTGACGACGATGACGAAGACGACGAGGATATGAACTGACCGCGGTGCTGGAGTCGGATCGCGATTACACCGTCGAGCTCGATCTCGACGAGCCCGACGACGCCCAGGCGATCGCGCGCAAGCTCGCCGAGCAAGTCGGCGTTCCGCCGAATGAGCTGC
>DASUFX010000600.1:0-10457 GCA_036274355.1 Kofleriaceae bacterium
GTGACACGATCGGTGCCTCGTCCACGTCGCTTGCGCGACAGCTCGACGCGACGGGAGCGTTTGACATCTGTCGTACCGGTGGTAGCTGCTCGGTATGGAGACGAACGCGCGAAGGAGCTGGGATGTCGTCGACCAAGCAAGTCTCGAGTCGTTTCCTGCGAGCGATCCACCCGGATGGGGATCGTATCGCGCCGCACCATCGGCAGCGTCGATCGCGGAAACAACGGTCGTGGCCGAGCCGGTTCGGTCAGCCACCGCGCGCGCGTCTGTGACCAAATGGTTCGTCGCTGGTGCGAGCCTGCTCGTATCGGCGATCTTCGGTTTGCGATTCGTTCGTCGGTACGTCCAGCGGCATCGAGCACACCACGATTGACGGCACGCAATCCTCTACGAGCGAGGAACCCATGCCAGAGCATGACGAGCTGTTTCCCCATCCAACACCCGAGTTGGCCGAGCAACGCAAACGACTTGCGCCTGGACCTGCCGAGTCGTTTCGAGCCTTCGGCAAGAGCGTCTTTTCCGAAGGGGCGATTTCGGCCAAGACAAAGCAGTTGATCGCCGTGGCGGTCGCACACGTGACGCAGTGCCCGTATTGCATCCGAGGCCATACGCGGGCGGCGCTGCGTCACGGCGCCACGCCGGAGGAGCTCATGGAGGCGATCTGGGTAGCCGCAGAGATGCGCGCGGGCGGTGCATTTGCGCATTCGGCGATCGCACTGGATGAAATTGCTCGTCACGAGCACGAATCGAACACGACGCCGCGCCCGTGATGGTGCACTCAGTCTTTCGGGCCGGCCCAGAGCGGATAACGTACGCCCGCGAGGCGGTTGATCACGAGGCCCTGAAGGACGAGCGCGACGATTCCCGCGAACAGCGCAACGAGCTGCACCGGACGCGGCAAGATCCCGAGACTCACGATCAGAGTCGTGGCGCCCGCTGGCGGATGCGGCACGCGCAACCAGATCATGAGGCCCGAGGTGAGCGCGAGCGACAACGATGACGAACCCACCCACGCCAATGTCACGCCGCCCGTTAATGCAGGCATCGCATCCTGCAGCCCGAACAATCGCAGCGAGACATATCCAGAGACGATCCCGATGAGATGGCCGATCAGCGCGTTGCGCGGCGAGGCCGCCGCCGACCTCGGCTGATAAAACAGCATGAACGCCGTCGGCCCGAGCGATGGGAACACGAGCGGCTCACCGGTCGCCAACGCGGCGACAGCCATTAGCGCAGTCGACAACCCACCATTCACGAGAGCGAACACGCCCGTCCACAGCGTCGAGTCAGTTCGTTGGGCGCGTGACCGTGCGCGAGCCCGCACGAGCAATCCGTGCACGACCTCCCCGAGCTCGCCATGGTGTCGTCGAGGTGCGGCCATCCGGCGTGTCTCAGCTCTGTGCCTCGCGAAGCGCGAACCTGCGCCGCTCCCCCGCTCTCAGCTCGATCACCGTGCCGAGCACACCGAGCTTGATCGTGGGAATCGCGGCCTCGATTGCTTTGACCTCGAGCACATCGCCCCAGATCGTGAGCTCGAGCGTGTGGCCTCGGTAGCGCACGAGCACGTCGAGCCGCTCTACCGGATCCGGAAGCCGCGGGTTGATCCAGATGACACCTTCGCGCAGCTCGAGTCCCGTGTAACCGCGTTGGATCAGGTCGACGCTTCCGGCCATCGCTCCGAGGTGGATGCCTTCGCGTGTCGTTCCATTCTGGATGTCGCGGATGTCGCTCGCTAGGGCATCCCGAGCGATCTGCCACGATCCGGCGCGACGCGAACGCGCCAACACCCACGCGTGCACGACGCGGCTGAGCGTCGAGCCGTCACTCGTGCGGCGCAGGTAGTAATCGATCGTGCGCGGGATCGCCGAGGGGTCGAACGGATACCCGAGCCGCTCGAACAACGTGCGCAGCTCCTCGGAGGAGAACAGGTAGTACAGCATCAGAACGTCCGCCTGTTTGGACGCCTTGTAGCGGTTCGGGGAATCGCCCTCGCTCTCGAGGATCAGATCGAGGCGTTGGATGTTGCCGTAGCGCGCGCGGTAGTCCGCCCAATCGAGCTCGAGGAGCCGATCGTAACCTTCGAACTGGGCGAGGATGCCGCCGTCGAGGAACGGCAGCCACATCTTGCGGCTGATCTCGTCCCACCGCACGAGCTCGTCGTCGCCCAGCGCGAGCTTCTTGCACACATCGTGGCGGCGATCGCGCGGCAACGCGTCCAGCACGTCGCGCGCGCGCCACAGCATCCAGACGGACATGACGTTCGTGTACGCGTTGTTGTCGAGTCCTGGTTCGTGCGCGCCTGGATACGCGGTGTGGAACTCGTCTGGTCCCACCACGCCGCGGATCTCGAACCGTCCCCGCTCGGGGACATACGTCGCGAGACTGGCGACGAACCGCGCGATCTCGAGGAACATCTCCGCGCCGATATCGCCGAGGAAGTCGACGTCGCCGGTGACCTGGAAGTACTGCCAGACGTTGTATGCGATCGCCGCGCCGACGTGCCGCTGCAGGTGCGTGTTGTCCACGATCCAGCGGCCAGAGCGCGGATTGAAGTATTGCAGCGGCGTCTCCTCGCGCCCGTCGCTGCCGCTCTGCCACGGGTACATCGCGCCGCGATAGCCTTCGCGCCGCGCGGCCCGGCGCGCCGCCGCGAGCCGGCGATAGCGGTACATCAGCAGTGCGCGCGTGATGTCGGCCATGCGCGTGTTGAGCAACGGGAAGATGAACAGCTCGTCCCAGAACACGTGGCCGCGATACGCCTCGCCGTGCAACCCACGCGCCCCGACGCCGGCGTCGAGATCGGCGGAGTGCTCCGATGCGGTCTGCAGCAAGTGAAAGACGTGGAGTCTCAGGATGACGCCGGTCGACGGTTCGCTGGTCCCTGCGACCTCGACGCAAATGTCGAATGCCCGCCACAGGCGCTCCCAGGCGAGCACGTGAGACTCGACGAGCGTCGCAAAAGTAGGTACCGCCGCGATCCGCTCCGTCGCCGCGATGTCGGGCGCTGCGATCGCAAAGTCACGCGACGTGTAGATCGCGACGACCTTCTCGATCCGGATCGGCCGATTCTTCGGCAATTCGAGCGAGAGCTCGCGTGCTGCGAACCCGGGCCGGGTGATCGCGGCCGAGCCGTGCGCGTAGGGTCGATCGCCATCGAACACCCGTGTGCGCGCGGCCTCCGCGATGCGAATGTGCGAGCGCACGGTCTCCATCTCGAGAAGCACGGAGTCTTCGCCGACCGCGCGCGAGTCGATCGGTGCGAGGTGTTGCGACGCCAGTAGTCGGTAGATCTCGACGCCGCGGTTCTGCACCCAGCCGTCGAGCGCGGCTCGGATCTCGATCGGTCCCGACCAGTCCTCCGCGGTGAGCACGACCTCGAGCGCCGCCACATGCGGATCCGCCATGTGAACGATCCACGTGCTCGTGATGCGCGTCGTGCACCCTTTGCGATCGCGAACCCGGACGTCACGCGTGACAATCCCGCGTCGCAGATCGAGCGTCTGGCGGTAGCTCAGGATCTCGGTCGTGGCGAGCTCGAACGGTTCGCCGCCGGCGTGCCGATACGTGAGCAGCAGCCAGTTCGGCATGTTGACGAGATCTTCGTGCTCGAGCAGGCGGCCATCGATCTCGGTCGATAACCGGTTGTAGCAACCCGTGATGTACGTCCCGGCGTAATGGACGCCCCCGGCGGCGTCGTGGGCCGCGCCGCGTGTCGCGAAGTAGCCGTTGCCGAGCGTACACAGCGTCTCGCGCACGCCTTCCTGCATCGGCTCGTAGCCCTCGTAGACGAGCTCCCACCCCTTCATCGCAGCTCCATGCGCGTCGCATCGGACACGAGCTCGATCTCGTCGAGCGACGAGACGACGTGATCAGCACCGCTCTCGCGCAGCGCTTCACCATGGCCGTTGCGATCGATACCGATGACGAGGCCGAACCGTCCTGCCCGCGCCGCCTGCACGCCCGCAATTGCGTCCTCGAACACGGCCGTGCGTGCAACGGGGACGCCGAGTCGCCGCGCCGCCTCGACGAACGAATCCGACGCCGGTTTGCCCCGCAGGCCGAGCCGCGCGATCTCGAGCCCGTCGACGCGCGCGTCGAACAGCCCCGTGATCCGTGCCGCCGCCAGCACCGGGCCGCCGTTCTCGCTTGCAGTGACCACCGCCGTACGCACGCCAGACGCACGCGCCCTACGCAACAACGCGACCGCATCGCCGTACACCTGCACGCCATCGCGCGCGATGCGCTCATGCACGTACTTGTTCTTGCGCTTCGCGAGCGCATGGATCGTCTCGGCGTCGGCACTGTCCCCTGGAGTGCCTTCGGGGATCGAGATGCCACGCGCCGCGAGGAAGCCTCGCAACCCATCGCGGCGCGGCTTGCCATCTACGTATGCGCGGTACTCTCGATCGCTATCGAACGGCAGCCATGTCCTGCCTGCGGCGCGCCGCTCGAGCAACTCGTCGAACAACTGCTTCCACGCGGCCGCGTGGACCGCAGCGGTGTTCGTGACCACACCATCGAGATCGAGCGCGAATGCCCGGTAAATTGCTAGGTCGATCCTCACGCAGACTTGGTGTCAGGTTCTGCATCGCAGGTGCCAATCGGCGCCGGAACCGTGGCACCCGCGCCGGATTCGCAGTGTGCCGCGCTCGGCACCAACGAGAAACGCGGGCTGAGCGCACAGGAGGCGCTTACGTCGCGTGTACCGGGCGTGCATGGCGCGTCGGCTTCACGCGGTTGCGCGCGAGCCGCCGCTCGAGCTCTCGAGCGAGCACGACCGCGTTGTTGTGCACCTCGTCATGCGCGGAATAGATCAGCGTGACGTTTCCGCGCGCGGCTCGGCTCGCGAGCTTGGCGAGCGCAAGGCGCGCAGGCGCGGCACGCAGCTCTCGCAGGTAGCGTTGGCGGAACTCGGAGAACCGCGTCGGCTCGTGGCCGAACCACTTGCGAAGCTCGTGGCTCGGTGCGAGCTCCTTGAGCCATTCAGCGATGTGCGCATCTGCCTTGCGCAGCCCACGCGGCCATAGCCGTTCGACGAGGACGCGATAACCGTCGCTCGCTTCTACGGGTTCGTATGCTCGCTTCACCCGGATCATGCTCGGATCGAGAGCATCGTTCGTGCCACCTCATGGCGGCTGCGGCAGAATTCCTTCGTAGCGATGGGAATCTGTGCGAGAGCGTGCACGCATCGCTAGCAGCGTTCCGCGAACATCACGCCGGCAAGCCGGTCCACTCGGCGGACTTCGTCCACAGCTGCTTTGCGAGCTCTTCGTCGTTCGCGAGCTTGTTCGGGCGGCGTTCCTTGCCGTCGCGATCGTAGTAACGGCCGGTCTCGCTCGCGAGCTCGGGCGCAGTCGCGCAGCGAATGCTGGTCTGCGCACCTTCTTCGGGCGTGACCATGAACTTCTTCATCACCCAGCGGACCGGACCGGGCACGCGGCGCCACACGTCCGTCGCGACGACGCCGGGATGCAGTGCGTAGGTCGTGACCTGGCTGCCTTCGAGGCGGCGCGCGAGCTCCTTCGTGAACAGCACGTTCGAGAGCTTCGACACCGCGTACTCGGGCAGGCCCGTGCGCGACTTCGTCTTCGCGCGCAATGCATCCCAGTTGATGCCGCGCGCCTGATAGTGCGAGGCGCTCGCGACGTTGACGATGCGCGCCGGGCCGCTCTCCTTGATCCGATCGAGCAACAGGCGCGTGAACAGATAGTGGCCGAGGTGGTTCGTGCCGAACGTCAGCTCGAAGCCATCCTTCGTCGTGCCGCGCGAGCCCGCGAGGCCCGCGTTGTTGATGAGGCCGTGGATCGGAATCTTACGGGCGAGCAGCTCTTCCGCGCAGCGGCGCACCGATGCCAGATCGGCGAGGTCGAGCGCGACGAACTCGATCTTGTCATTGCCGGTTTCCTTCTTGATCTCGTCGATGACCGGCTGGGTCTTGTCCAGCGAGCGACACGCGAGGATGACGTGGGCGCCGCGCCGCGCGAGCTCCCGTGCCGTGATTTTGCCGATACCGGTGTTCGCGCCGGTGATGACGAACGTCTTGCCAGCTAGGTCGCTCATGTGGGGAAGAACATGCGATCGCAGCGCAGGCCGTCAACTCGCAAACGCCACGCTCCCGAAACCGTGGGCTGGCTTGCACAGGTTTCGGTTGCGAAACCGGCTCCTCATTCGTTTTCTAACGGTCATTTACTTGTTGATTGACCCACGTCCATCCGTCGGGATACGAGCCCGGCTGCATGAAGCGACTCGTCGTGGTGCTGGCGCTATTTGGTGTGGTGCTCGCATTTGGCCTCGCGTGCGGGGGGAAGCCGCACCGCGCGAGTACGGCTGCGCACCCGTCGGGGCCGGTGCTTTACGACCGCATCGGTCGCATGGACGCGATCAAGGGCATCGTCAAAGACTTCGTCGAGGAGCAGCTCAAGAAGGGCACGCTCGCGGGGCGGTTCTCGAATGTCGATACCGCGCAGCTCGAGGACAACCTCGCGCGTCAGCTGTGCGAGCTGACCGGCGGACCGTGCAAGTACACGGGGCGCACGATGCACGAGGCACACGCCAGCCTGGCGATCACCAGCGCCGATTTCACCGCGTTCGTCGCGGCGTTCGAGCAGTCACTCGTGAAGTTCAAGGTCGAGCCGCAGGAGCAGAACGAGCTGCTCGCGCTCTATCGCAAGCAACACGACGATATCGTCACGCAGCCTCAGTAGAGCGGGCCGCCGCTGTTGCCGCCAGGGCCGTAGTCGCAGACGATCATTTTGCGTCGGGATACGCGATCGCGAAGATCGCTTCTGCGGCGTCGAGCATCGGCAGGCCCGGATCGTCGAGGAGCGCACCGTCGATCTCGACGAAGCCACTGGAGCTTCGGCAGGCCTTCAGCTGGTCGAGACCGCCGATCCGGCACAGCTGGGCGCCCATTCCATACTTGGTAACGATCAGATCGGGATCGAGGCGGAGCAGCTCTTCCGCGGTGTATTGCGGCCAGCCGGTATACGAGGTGGCGGCGACATCGACGAGGCCGGCTGCACCGAGGACGTCACCGTAGCTCGTTCCGCGCGTGCCGCCGAAGACCTTGCCGCCATACGTGGTGAGTAGCAGGGCGCGCTTGCGTGCGCGGCCATGCAGTGCACTGGCGACCGCTGCGAACCGCCGCTGCCACGCGGTCGCGAGCCGTTCGCCGCGCTCGGCGTGACCGAGTAGCTGCGCGACGATGTGGATGTCGCGCACGAGCATGTCGACGCCGCCCATCGCGCCGAGGTCGAACACCGCGATGCCACGCTCGCGCAGTCGCGCGACTTTCGCCGATTCACCGAAGCTGTTGAGCAGCAAGAGATCGGGAGCGAGCGACAACACGGCTTCGACGTCGTCGGTGCTCGCCAGCACCGGCTTGTCCGCTTGCTGGTAGGCCCACGGCGATTGCGCCCGTCCGTATCCCGACACACCGACTACGCGATCCGGTTCGGCGAGCTCGCGGAGCAGCCGGTCGGCAACGAGGCTGCCGGCCACGATCCTGCGATACGCCTTGAGCTCGACGACTTGTCCGGTCGCATCGCGCAATCCGCGGCGGCCGCCAGGCATCTCGATGATCTCGAGACACGGAGTCAGCGCAGGAGCGGCGGCGAGGCTGCCCATCGGCGCGCGGTATGACGCTGCGACAAGTGCGAGGCCCACCGCGAGGACGACACCGATCGTGTTTGCGATCCTGACGCGCGAGCTCACGTGACTTCTCGAAAGCCGAGCGCGTCGCCGGGGACGAGCTCGATGCCATACACCTTGCGCACCGGATCCCTCGTGATGACGTCGGCGACAAGCCCACGTGCCGCCACACTCCCGGCCTGGAGCAGCACCGCACCGTCGCAGTGGCGGCGTGCCTCGTCGAGATCGTGAAGCACGACAACGACCGCTGTCCCGGCGGCCGCAAGCTCGCGCGCGAGTCGGAAGAACGCGAGGACGTGACCGATATCGAGCGACGCCGTCGGTTCGTCGAACAGCACGAGTCGCGCGCCGGTGGCGAGCGCACGCGCGATCAACACGCGCTTGCGTTGGCCGTGCGAGAGCTCGACGAACGAACGATCCGCGAAGTCGAGAGCATCGGCGCGGCGTAGCGCGTCCTCGATCGCATCATGGTCGGTTGCACTGCTCCGCCCGACCCCCTGCGCATACGTGTACCTGCCCTGAGCGACCACCTCGAATGCCGACAGCGGTGAGTCGAGACGGGACTGTTGCGGCACATATCCGATGTGGCGCGCACGTGCGCGCAGGGGCAGACGGTTTACATCCACACCACCGACCCAGATCGTACCTTCGTACGCTGCGAGCCCTGCGATCGCACGAAGCAGCGTTGTCTTACCCGCGCCATTCGGGCCGAGGATCGCGGTGACGGCTCCGTGGGCTGCGGTGAACGACGCGTTCGCGACCGCGACGCGGGAGGCGAACCGGACTGTGACGTTATCGACGATGAGTGCATCACCCATGCGCAATCTCCCGTTGCGAACGCACCACGAGCACCAAGAACAGCGGGCCGCCCACGAGTCCCGTGATCACGCCGAGTGGAAGCTCGCCGTGAAACGGTGCGGCGCGGATCACGACATCGCAGAGCAAGAGGAACGCACCACCCGCGAGCGCAGCCGCGGGCAGTAGGCGGCGCGGCGAGATGCCGACGAGTGGTCGCAGCACGTGCGGGACGACGAGGCCGACGAAACCGACGTTGCCGCCGATCGCGACCGCGGCCGATGTTCCGACGGCGACCCAGAGCACGGTCCACCACCGCACCTGGCGGACGTCGACGCCGAGTGTCGTGGCCTCGTCCTGTCCAGACAGCATCAGCTCGAGCGGCCGGCTCCACGCCCAGAGCGCGATGAACGCGGCGACGACGAGCGGCAGCCCGATCAGTACGTGGCGAAGGCCCGCGCCACCGACGCCACCGAGCGTGAACGAAATGACGGCACGACCGAGCTCCCACGATTCCTGCACGAGGCTGATCAGCAACGCGCCGACGCTCACGAACAACGACGACAACAGAAAACCAGTGAGCAGCACTGCAAGCTCGCTCCGCGTGTGCTGGATGACGGCGAGCAGGAGCGTGAGTGCGAAGAGTGCGCCGATCAGGCAGCCGAGTGGCAGCACCATCTCCGGCACGAGGAACGCGGGACGCAGCCACGCCGGTGCGAACGAGAAACCGAGGATCGCGAGCTGCCCACCGAGGCTCGCACCCGCGGTCGTGCCGAGGATCGCGGGATCGACGAGCGGATTGCGGAACAACGTCTGGAGCACGACGCCTGCGACCGCGAGTGCTGCGCCCGACAAGAACGCCGCGGCTGCGCGCATGCCACGGAGCTCGAGGAAGGTAGAGACCAGCGCGCGGTTGCCGAGATCACCGCGGCCGACAAAGAGCGAGCCGATGACGATCAGCACGCTCGCCGTCACGATCACCGCGAGCCACGCTCGGTACGACTTCATACTCGACCACCGTTCGCGTCAGTACCAGGCGATCTCGCGGGGCGGCAGCCCGATCGCCGGATTGGCATTGATCGAAGCTTCGCGCGTGATCGCGGTCGCGTACGTGTAGACATGCACTCGTGGCATGGCGGTCTTCGCATCGGTCAAGTACACGCGCTCGTGGCTCGGGTCGACGAGCACCGTGCCGAACGTGAAGCTGTCGCTGGCATCGGCGACTTTCCTGGTGGTACCCGCCTGCACGTTGAGAGCCCAGAACTGATCGGTGGGGCTGCCGCCGAAGTTGCCGAACGTGACGCCGAAGCCGGTCGCGCCCTCGCGCGCGATTCCAGAAAATCCGGCGAGCGCGCGGCCGTCGAATGGTGTCATGTCCTGCTTGCGGGTCATCGCCGGTGGCGACGCCGCCGTGTCGACGTACGCGATGCCGGAGCTCGCCGCTTGCTCGGGATCGCTGAATGATCCACCGCACGCGACCACCAACGTCTTCGTACTCTCCACGTACGAGAGTCCGCCGCAGTTCTTGAGGCCCGGTAGATCGATCGTGCCGCTCACTTGATCGGTAGCGGTATCGACCACGACCAGGCGCCCCTCCGCCGCCGTCGAGAAGTCGCCGCTCAGGTTCGACAGCAGCACGAACAGCTTGCCGTCGATCAGACGCGCGCGGTCTGGGCGCGCCTGGACGCCGCTGCCGGCATAACTCGCGAGGTCGATCCGACCGGTGATCGCCGGGACCGAGGGATCGATGATCAACAGGTCATCGCCTTCGTCGCGATCCGCGGGGTCCGCCGTCGGCGTGGTGTTCTTCTCGTAACGTGCGACGTACGCCTTCATCGACGACACCGCGATCACGTCATGCGGGTTCGCGTAGAACCCGGTCGAGACGTCGAGCTGGCGCAGCGGCGTGCACGTGGTCGGATCGATCCACGTCAGCGCGGAATTCGCGTGGTCGATCGTCACGAGCAGATTCATCGGCTGTGGCTGCGACGGCAGCCCGACGTCTCCCGACA
>DASUFX010000601.1:0-3089 GCA_036274355.1 Kofleriaceae bacterium
GAACGCCGGCACGCCTTCCCGCTCGAACCCGAGCTGGACCTGCCGTCCTGCCCGCGGGTCCGGATCCAGGACGATGACTTTCGAAGCTCCCGAGGACATGCGCGAAGATCGAGGGTGAAGTATAAACCTCTGAGGGGTCAGCCCAGCGGGCTAACTTCTTTACCACGTGATCGTTCTCGAGATCCTGCAGGGCACGGCCACTCAACGCGTGCATCGCGTCAGCGGTACATCGCCGGTGACGCTCGGGCGCTCGCCCGCGAGCACGGTCACGCTTACCGATTTTCATTTGTCGGGCGATCACGCGATGATCTCGCTCGTCGGCGAGCATTACGTATTCCGCGATCTGCGCTCGACGAACGGCTCGGCCGTCGAACGCGATGGCAAGCGCATCGCCGTCGATGCGACCACGCGCTGGGAGCTCGCGCTCGAGGACGGCGATGTCCTGCTCCTCGGCAATCGCAACGATCCCGTGCGGCTAGCGGTGCGGATCGGCGAGGAAGCCGACGAGGACCTCGGTGATCGACTCGTCGCGTCGCGCTCGATCATGGACCTGCCGCAGGTCACCGATCAGATCGAGGGCCAGCCAGCCGAAGCGCTGCGCGTCTACAAGGCGCTACAGCCGCTCGGCGCACGGCTCGAGCCGAGCGAGGTGATCGAGGCGACTGTCGAGGCGACGTTCGAGCTACTCCCGCGCGCGACCCACGTCGCGATCCTCCTGCGCTCCGAGCACGACAAGGATCGCTTCGCGCTCGCGGTATCGCGCCAGCGCCCGAATCACACGCCGTCGCAGCCGATCGATCCGGTCCGCGCCAGCCGCGCCGTGCTGAAGCGCGTGCTCGGCGATCGCGCCGCCGTGCTCACCGCGAACGCGCAGCAAGAGCTGCTATCGAGCGAATCGATCATGGCCGGTCAGATCATGTCGATGATCGCCGTGCCGCTCTGGCGCGGCGACGACATCATCGGTCTCGTCCAGGCGGACAACCGCCAGTCCGCCGGCATGTTCCACGAGCGCGACCTCGAGGTCTCCCTGCTGCTCGGTGCCCAAGCCGCGCTCGCGATCGACAATGCGACGCTCGTCCAGCGCCTGCGCATCGCCGAAGAAAAGGCACGTGGCGAGAACGTCTACCTCAAGCGCCGCGAGCAGAAGATCAAGTTCGACAACATCATCGGCGACTCGCCGGCGATGAAGTCCGTGCTCGCGCAGCTCGAGAAGGTGATCGACACGCGCGCGACCGTCTGCATCGAAGGCGAGACCGGCACCGGCAAAGAGCTGATCGCGAGCGCGATCCACCACCAGTCGTCGCGCCGCGACAAGATGTTCGTCGCGCAGAACTGCGCAGCGCTGCCCGAGAACCTGCTCGAGAGCGAGCTGTTCGGTCACAAGCGCGGCGCGTTCACGAGCGCCGATAGCGACAAAAAGGGCCTGTTCGAGATCGCCGACGGCGGCACGCTGTTCCTCGACGAGATGGGCGAGATGCCGATGTCGCTGCAGGCCAAGCTGCTGCGCGTCCTCCAGGAAGGCACGATTCGTCCGGTCGGCGCGACGAGCGAGAAGCAGGTCGATGTCCGCATCATCTGTGCGACGAACCGCGACCTCTCCGCCGAAGTCGAGAAGGGCCGCTTCCGCCAGGATCTCTACTACCGCCTGATGGTGTTCCCGATTCGCCTGCCGCCGCTGCGCGATCGCCGCGAAGACATTTCCCAGCTCGCCGCGCACTTCCTCAAGCGCTACGCCGAGGAGTACCGCATCGAATCGCCCGGCTTCACGCAGGACGCGCTCGATGCGCTGACCTCGTACAACTGGCCGGGCAACATCCGCGAGCTCGAGAACGAGATCCAGCGCATCGTGATCCAGGCCGAATCCGGTCACTGGATCGAGGTGACGGACCTGTCGCCGCGCCTGCGCAAGATCGAAGGCACCGTCACGCGCATCGCGCCGAAGCAAGGCACGCTCAAAGAGATGATGGAGCAGGTCGAGCGCTGGCTGATCGCCGAAGCGCTGCGCGATCACGGCGGCAACAAGACCAAGACTGCAGCGACGCTTGGCATCACGCGCGAAGGCCTGCACAAGAAGCTGGCAAAGTTCGGCGTCTAGCATTTCGCCGTCGGCAATCGCGCCGCCGGGTCTATGATCGCGACGTGCGGATCGTCATCGCGCTCGTGCTTGCGGGTCTCGTCGCGAGTGGCTGCGCATTCGATGGAGCGCAGCGGTCGTCGCGCGCGAAACCCAATGTGCCTGCCGAGTGTCGCGCCGATACGGCGCGCGACGTGTCGATAGCTCTGTTCGGACTCGGGATGCTGGGGCTCGGCATCGCGTCGGAGCTCCAAGAACCTCCACTGGATGCCGGCAATTGGCTGATCGTCCCGGGCGCGTTGCTCGCGATCACGTCGACGACATCGGCCATCTACGGTGCGGTCCACGGGTCGACGTGTCAGAGCGCGCCGCCTCAGCAACGGAGCGGTTCTGCCAATGCGGCAGCCATGCGGTAATCGCGGCACGCAATTCGCCGTCGCGATCCCGCTGGCGCTAAGCGCGTGCTCGTTCGGCGGCGTGGCGACCGTGCGACGCGTAGCATCCGATCGCGTCGAGTGTGAGGCGGACTGGGCGTTACCCGTGGCCGATGCGGCCGTCGCGGTGGCCAGCCTGACGGCCGCCTACTTGCTGACGATCCGCGCGCAAAGCGAAGGGTGGGGCCCGTACGACTTCGACCGTGATGGCGCAATCGTGTTGGGCGGCCTCGGCGCGGTGACCGCTGCGTCCGCAGCCTACGGCTATGGCGAGGTCCAGGGTTGCGAGCAGCTCGATCATGCGTGGCGTGACGAGCAGATGGCTACCGACACGCGGAGACGGACTCGCGAGCACGCGCAAGCCGCTGCGTGGGCAGCGACGCAGCAAGCTGCGGCTTCGGCGCGCGCGGGCGACTGCGCAACGGTGACGAAGCTCGACGCCGACGTGCGGACGCTCGATCCCGATTTCCATGCGACGGTGTTCGTGCGCGACGTCGCGATCGCTCGTTGCCTCGGGCACTAGCCGCGCGGGAGGCCCAGGAACGCTGCATAGCGATCGGCCGCGGCGTCGACGAGCTTCG
>DASUFX010000602.1:0-28935 GCA_036274355.1 Kofleriaceae bacterium
CTGGTGGCAGATGCCGGTGCCCGGCGGCACGACGCGCGTGTTCGCGAACGCTTGCTGGCCCCAACGCAGGAAGAGGTAGCGCTCGCGGTTGCGTGCGTACTCGAGCTCGACGTTCTTCTTGAACGCGATCGGCGAGGCGTACTCGTCGACCTGGACCGAGTGATCGATGACGAGATCGACGGCGCGGAGCGGGTTGATCGCGCTGCCCGGCAGCCCGAGCTTGACGAATGCGTCGCGCATCGCTGCGAGGTCGCAGATGGCGGGGACGCCGGTGAAGTCTTGCATCAGCACGCGGGCCGGGCGGAGCTGGACCTCGTGCTCGACGCGGTGTTTCGGGTTCCAGGACGCGACCGCCTGGACGTCAGCAGCGTGGACGGTCTTGCCGTCTTCATAGCGAAGGACGTTCTCGAGCAGGATGCGCAGTGAGTAGGGCAGGGTCTCGACGTCGCCGACCTTCTGTTTGACGAGTGCGTCGAGTCGATAGAGGTCGAACTTGGAGCCACCGACGGTGATGTGCGCTTTGCTGGAGAAACTGTTCGTCGTCATAAAGCCTCGCGGGGCGAATCTACAGGTTTCTTGCGTTATGGTGTGGCGTGGCGCCCGACGAACCAACGCGGCAACTCACGACCGAGCCGGCGGAGGTTGCCGAGGTTGTGGACGCGATTCGGCGGGCTCCGCTCGTCGCGTTTGACCTCGAGTTCGTCTCGCAGGATCGGCTCGTTCCGGCGCTATGCCTGATTCAAGTGGCGTGGCTCGGCGAGCACGTGAGGTTGGATGCTCCCGCACTCGCGATCGTCGCGGAAGTTCCGCACGTGCGACTCGTTGACCCATTGTCGACGGATAGCCGGCCGATCGTCGAGGCGCTGGCCGCGCACGACCTGGTTATCGCGCATGCGCCGCGCCAGGATCTTGCGCTGTTGGCGACGCGATTTGGCACGTCGATGCCGGGAGTTGTCGATACGCAGCTGATGGCTGCGTTCTGTGGGATCGGGGACCAGATCGGGCTTGCGTCATTGGGCAATGACCTCCTCGGGCTCTCGCTCGCGAAGGACATGCAGTGGACCGATTGGGAGAAGCGGCCGCTGTCGGCCGCCCAGCTCACGTACGCGGATGCCGACGTGCGGCATCTGCCGGCACTCTACGCGAAGCTGGCCGATCGGCTCGGCCCGCGGCTCGAGTGGGTGCGTGAGGAGAGTCGCGCGATCCTCGACGAAGCGATTGCCGCAGCCAACGTGACTCCGGAGACTGCGTGGCAAAACGTAGGCGGTATGCGCGGGCTGGATGAAACGGCGCGCGCGGCCGTGGTCGTGCTCGCGGCGTGGCGGCAGCGGGTGGCGGCGGAGCTCGATCGGCCGCTCGGCCAGGTGCTGCCCGACAAGGCGCTCGTCGAGCTCGCGAAAGTGCGGCCCGGCAATCCGGGCGGCGTGCGGTCCGTGAAGGGAATGTCGCCGATCGGCAAGACGCGCGCTGACGAGATCGCCCTAGCGATCAAGACGGCGACTGCAACTGCCGCGGTGCCGGCGGAGAGACGAATGTGGCGGGCGCCGAGCGCGCGTGCGCAGCGGTGGTCGGAGCTGCTGCTCGCGATCGTGCAGATCGTCAGCGAGGAGACCGGCATCGCGCCGCGCCTGCTGGCAACGCGCGCCGACGCGGAAGAATTCGCCCGCGCGGTCGACGAGCATGGCTTGGAAGCGGCAGCCGCGCTGCCCGCGCTCGCAACCTGGCGTCGCGACGTGCTCGGCAGCGTGTGGGAGGGATGGCTCGCAGGTCGGATTTCGGTGATCGGCGAGGTCGCGGCGCCGCATGGCATGCGGCTCTTGCCGCGCAGTTAGCACATTCCGCAACTCTCAGAACCCGACGCCTGTCCATGCGTTTGAATGCGCATGCCCAGCCGGTCGTCTGTCCTCCTTTTGATGTTGGCCTGTTGCTCGGGAGAGCAGAGCAGGCTCGTTAGCTCGACACCCGCCGAAGTGATGGCGGTGCCGCTCACCGCCGCGACTGCGTCGATCGCGACGTCGAATTCGTCGCACGAAGACCTCGTGCCGCCGTGGACGCTGACCGCGAGCGACGGCAGCGGCCTCATGCTCACGCGCGTCGACGCGAGGGCGGTGTTCGAAGGCCCGCTCGCGTTCACCGAGCTGCATCTGTATTTCCACAACCCGGAGAGCCGCGTCCGCGAGGGCACGTTCCAGATCACGCTGCCGCAGCGCGCGGCGGTGTCGCGGTTCGCGATGGAGAACAACGGCCAGTGGATGGAAGCCGAGGTCGTCGAGAAACAGCTCGCGCGCCGCGCGTATGACGACTTCTTGCATCGCCGCCAGGATCCGGCGCTGCTCGAGAAGGCGGCGGGCAACCAGTTCACCGCGAAGGTGTTCCCGATCCCCGCGAACGCCGACAAGCACATCGTGATCAGCTACAGCCAGGAGCTGCCGGGCGCGCCGTACACGCTGCCGCTGCGTGGGTTGCCGAAGACCGAGCGCGTCGACGTGTCGCTCGCGCTGATGAGCCCCGACGGCAAGCGCAGCGAACAGAAGCTGAACGAGCGCAACTGGCAGCCCGACCGCGATTTCGTCGCGAACGCGAGTGCGAGCGCGGCGGCGGTGATGGCGGGAAATCTCGTGGCGGCGCAGGTGGAGATCGGTGACCGCGCGGCGGCGACGGAGAAGCCGACGAGCATCACGCTGATGATCGATACGAGTGCATCACGCGCACTCGGCTTTGCGACATACGTCGGTGCGGTGCGCCAGCTCGTCGATAGCTTGAAGTCGACGTATGGCGCCGATATGCCGATCCAGATCGTCGCGTTCGATCAGGATGCCGAGCAAGTGTACGCGGGGCGCGCGGCTGGCTTCGGCGACGAGCAAGCAAAGAAGCTGTTCGAGCGCGGCGCGGCCGGTGCGTCGGACCTCGGCCAGGCGTTTGCGTGGGTCGCGCAGCACACGCCGAACCAGCGCGTCGTCGTCGTGACCGATGGCGTCGTCACGGCCGGCGCGGAAGGCGCGGAGCTGCAGAAGCAGATCAAGGGTCTCGCGGGCGCCAAGGTCGATCGCATCGACTTCGTGCTCGCCGGTGGTCTGCGCGACGAGCAGGCGATGACCGAGCTCGTGCGCAGCGGATTGCCGCACGCCGGCACCGTGCTCGACCTCGATCGCGATGCCGTTGCGGTCGCGCTCGGTGAAGCCGTGAAGCTCGACATCGAGATCAACGTGCCAGGCGCGCTGTGGACGTACCCGAAGACGATCGCGTCGGCACGCGCGGGCACGCGCACGATGGTCTACGCGCGGCTCGCGAAGCCGCAGCAGTCGATCGACGTCAATGTCGGCGGCAAGGTGCAGAAGCTCGCGATGCTTGGCGGCACGGCGCCGCTCGTCGAGCGTGCGCTCGCCAGTGCCGAGATCGACGAGCTCGAAGCGTCATTGAACAAGACGACCGCGCCGAACGATGCGCGCGGGTTGCGTGAGGCGATCGCGAAGAAGTCGGTCGCGGCGCGCGTGATTTCGAGCCAGACGTCGCTACTCGTGCTCGAGAGCGACGCCGACTTCGCGCGCTACGGCATCGACCGCAAGTCGCTCGCCGACGTGCTCGTCGTCGGCGCCAACGGCATCGAGCGCAGGGGCCGCACCGCGCCGGCGCTGATCGCGCAGCCGCAGACCGCGACCGTGACGAAGAAGCCGCCGGTGAACAAGGATCCGTGGGCCGATCGCGACGTCGCGGGCGCGAAACAAGAAGAGGCGAAGGACGACAAGAAGACCACCGGCGCCGGCGAGGACTTCGACGGCCGCGGCGAGGCCGAGAAAGGCAACATCGCAGGCGGCGAGGTCTCGGGCGTCGAGGGAGGCGTCGTAGGCGGCGTCGTAGGTGGTGCACCGGGAGGTGTCGCTGCCGGTAAGCCGGAGCCGACGGTCGAGGCGAAGCCCAGCGTGGCACCGGAAGCGCCGCCACCGGCGCCGCCTGCGTCCGTCGCACAGGCACAAACCAGCGCGTCGCGCGATGCCGCAGAACGGCGCCTAAACAATCTGCATCAAGACGCAGCTGTGCGGCATCGTCGCGTCCTCGAAGAGTCCGAGCGCCGGCAGGGCCTGCGCATCAGCCGCGAACAGATGGAGAACCCGCTCGCCACGGATCAGCCTACGCGGCGGCCGGCGCCGGATGATGGCGCTGACGAGGACGATGGCGATCGTGGCAACCGCGAGCAGTGGCCGCCGAAGGACGCGCCGGTCGCGCTCACCGGTGAGCTCGCCGAGATCAACAAGCTGCTCAAGCGCGATGTCGACAAGGCGCTCGCACGCGCACGCGACTGGCATGCGCGCGAGCCGGGCAACGTGCTCGCGCTGATCGGCCTCGGCGACGCGCTCGAAGCGAAGGGCAGCAAAGTGACCGCGGCGCGCGTGTACGGTTCGATCATCGATCTGTTCCCGGGGCGCGCCGACATGCGCCGGTTTGCGGGCGAGCGGCTCGCGCGCCTGCAGACGCAGACGCAGTCGCAGGGGGCCGCGCTGATCGTCGATACGTACAAGCGCGCGGTGAAGGACCGCCCCGATCACATGACCGGCCATCGCTTGCTCGCGTACGCGCTCGTGCGTGCCGGCAAGCACGCCGAGGCGTTCCAGGCGATCCTCACCGGCGTCGATCAATCGTATGCGGGTGGTCGGTTCGCCGGTGGCGAGCGCGTGCTCGCTGAAGACGCGGGCATGATCGGTGCGGCGTACGCGGCAGCGCAGCCGAACAAGCGCGCCGAGATCGAGCGCGAGCTCACCAAGCGCAACCTGTCGATCGCGACGAAGCCGTCGACGCGCTTCATCTTGTACTGGGAGACCGACGCGAACGACGTCGACTTCCACATTCAGGATGCCAAGGGCAACCACGCGTTCTACTCGAACCCGCAGCTGCGCTCGGGCGGCGAGCTCTACGCCGACATCACGACGGGCTACGGCCCCGAGTGCTTCGCGATTCAAGGCACGCCGACGGCAGGACCCTATCGCGTGTCGATCAACTACTACTCGCAGGGCCCGATGGGCTACGGCATGGGTCTGCTCGAGATCCAGAAGTTCGACGGCAAGGGCGGCTTGTCGTTCGAGGATCGCCCGTACGTGATCATGAACGACCACGCGTACGTCGACCTCGGGCTCGTCGCGAACAATCAGCTCGCGAGCAAGTAGTCGTTACGACCAGCCGACCCAGAAGTAGACGAGCGCGTGAAAGCCGCGCGCGCGATGCGCGAGCTCGAGCTGGCGATGCACGGCGCCGCGCTCCTTGCCGCCTTTGACACCCGGCCACGGATCGATCATCACGAGCTCTTCGTCGGCCTTGGCGTCGAGGCGATCGATCGTGATGCCGACCGCGTGCGCGACGCCATCGCCGTCGAGATCCTCACCGGACGCGTTCGGCTCGGGATGGAGGCGCTTGAACTCGGTGGGTAGCATCGCGCCGCGATAGCCCTTGCCGGCCTTGACCCACTCGAGCAGCGCGCTCGTCGGCGTCGCGACGCGCCGGCACTGCAGGCGATAGCCGAGCTCGTGCAGGCTCGTCACGCGCCCGTTGAACCAGTGCTGGACCTTCTCGATCGTGCCGCCTTCGCGCGAGGTGTTCAGCTCGTGGAACATGCCCTCTTGAATGCCGGGCGCGTAGGCGCCGGCGCGGTAGGCGATGCGGCGGAGGAGGTAGGCGGTCGCAGCGCCGCAGCAGGCGTTCGACGTGTGGAAGATCGGGACGAGGAACCGGATGTCCTCCGGCCGTTGCAAGACCACGTCATCACGAGTCATTGCTAGTCCCACGCGTGCCTCGCAGCGTACACGACCGGCATTGGCGCGTGGGACGCGCGGGCCAGCGATCGAGGATCCCTCACAGACTTCATACGGCTCCGGAGGGCATCGGCTTCCCAGCTCCGGAGCAATCGGCTCGCCGACTGCGGAGCGATCGGCTCCGGGTTTAGATTGACACTATGTCAGCCTTCTTGTACTGACACTGTGTCAGGTTATGCCCCGCCGCCCCGACCTCGCCCGACGAGCCGAGCTCGCGACCGCCGCCTTCGAGGTGCTGCGCACGCGCGGCGTGCAGACCAGCATGCGCGAGCTCGCCGATGCGCTGGGTGTGAAGCGGCCGACGCTCTATTTCTACTTTCCCGACCTCGGGTCGGTGTTCGAGAGCGTGCTCGACCAGATGTACCAGGAGATTGCCGCGTTCGTGATGGCGCGCGTGCAGGCGGTCGACCATCCGCTCGACCGGCTGTACGCGGTCGTCGAAGCGACGATCGACTTCCACCGTCAGCGGCCGCAGCTGATCCTCAGCTTGCTCCAGCTGTGGTCGGTGACAGGGCGCGACTTCACGAAGCTGCTCGATCGGGAGAGCCGGATCGTCGCGACGTCGCGCGCTGCGCTGGTCGCCGATCTCCGCGCGGGCATCGCGCGCAAAGACGTCTTGCCGTGTGATCCGGACGCTGTGGTCGGTCTCGTGCTCGCCGTGCTCAGCGGCGTGCTCGTCCACCAGGTGCTCGGCATCGCGCGTCCCGATGGTGTGACCGAGGAGCTTGTCGCGCGGATCATCGAGCCGCTGCGGCCGAAGAAGAAGAAAGCGAGAAAGCGATCATGACGAAGCCGTTCTTCATGGCCCGGTTGGCGGGCACGCAAGCGGAGATGGGGACTCAACACGGCCATCTCGTGGCCGACGACGCGGTTCGCCTCGTCGAGTTCTATCGCACGATGCCCGAGCGCGCTCTCGTTGGAGACATGCAGGGCATCGCGGGCAAGATCGGGCGCAGTGTCGCGCGTGGGCTCGCGACCGCGTGGCAAGCGCGGCTGGCCAAGGATCGTCCTGCCGAGCTCGCCGAACGTTCGCGCGCGTTCATGCAGGCCGTACTCGACAGCGCACCCGGCGCGATCGCGCCGCGCAACGCGCTGCTGACGATGGCGACGATGGACTCGCTGCAGAACTGCGTGTCGCTCGTCGCACGCGGCAAGCTCGGCCCGTTCGCGAATCCGCTTTCGCCGCGCGCGGCCGCCGCTGCGATGCCCGCGTGCTCGACGGTGATCGCGTGGGGCGCGGCAACGCACGACGGCGAGCTGATGTTCTCGCGCAACTTCGACTTCCCCGGCATCGGCGTGTGGGACGCGGCGCCGTCATTCGTTGTCTGCGCACCGACCGGTGGCCAGCGCTATGGCTTCTTTGCGACGCGTGGCGCCGACGCGCCGGTGGTCACGTGCGTCAACGAGGCGGGCCTCGTGATCGCGCCGCACACGCGCTGGCACGTCGGCGTGAAGTTCGGCGGCGCGATGATCGTCGATCTCATCCACGACATCGCACGCCGCGCCGAGTGTCTCGAGGACGCGATCAAGATCGCGCGCGAGCGCGACACGTCGTCGACGTGGGGCATCGCGGTCGGCTCGGCTCGCGAGAAGAGCGGCCTCGTGCTCGAGATCGCCGGCCCGTCGGTGGAGGTCGTGCGGCCCGCGCCCGGCGCGAGCTACCTCGTGTGTGCGAACCGCTATCGCTCCGACGCCATGCAAGCGGGGCAGGTGGCCGCTACCGCTGCATGGGCGCAGCACTCCGAGCGCCGCGAACGTCGCTTGCGCGCGCTCGTCGATGCGCGGACCGCGCCGCTCGCGCCGGAAACACTCGCTCGCTTCATGGGCGATCGCCACGACGTCGAAGCACCGCAGCACCGCCGTCGACTCGGCGGCATTCTCGCGCAGCCGACGAACGTGCACTGCGTCGTCGTGTCGCCGGCCGCGCAGCGCGCACTCGTCGGTGTCGATCGCGCACCGTGCTGCGAGGGCACGTGGGCCGAGCTCGCATGGACGTGGGACGGCCCGACCGGCGGCTGGGAAATCGGCAACACCGCTGACACCGGCTTCACGGCGAAGCTGCGCACCGACGTCGTCGCGCCACACGACGCCGCAACGCTGCACGTGCAGGACGCCGCGCGCGCCTACGAATCCGAGCACGACATCGCAACCGCGCGCGCTTCGCTCGACAAAGCGATCGCGCTCGATCCCGAGGAGCCGTCGCTGCGACTCGCTGCGGCATGGCTCGCGTACGAAGGCGGGGCCTACGATCGCGCGATGATCCACGTGCACGCGGGGCTCGCGCGCGAGACCGAGAGTTATCGCCGCGGCCAATTGCTGTTGTGGGGCTCACGCGCCGCACAGGTGATCGATCCGCCTCAGTCGAAGCGCTGGGCCGACGATCTCGCTCAGCTGTCCGGCCCTCACGTCGAGGAGCTGAAGGTCGCGTCTCGCCAGAAGTACCGAAGGCGCCCACACGTCAACTTGATGATGGTCGACGCGTATTGATACGATTTGCCCGGCCAAAGGGGGCAATCATGGGAGCTTTTGACGTACTCGTTTTCGTCAACGTAGTCTTGGGCGTTCTCGGCGGCTTACTCGCAGCTGCCGCGCTCATCATCTCGAAGAAGCCGGACGCGAAGCAGTACATCGACAAGCTCGCTGCGTATCAAGCGATCATCGGCGTCGGCATGATCGGCGTCTCGATCGTGAACTTCTTCCGCATGCTAGGCGGGTTCACGATGACGCTGAAGTATCTGCCGCTGCTTGGCTCGAGCATCCTCGGCATGCTCGGCACGGGCGTCGTGCTCGGCGCGCTGTTCGGCATGCCGCAGATCGCGAAGTGGATCCCCGGTGAGTCGTCGGCGGAGCAGAAGGCGGTGGAGCTGAGCAAGAAGGTGGCGCCGTATCAGGTCATGCTCGGCGTCATCTCGGTCATCTCGTCGCTGATCGTGCTGCTCTACCTGCTCAAGATCTTGAAGCCGTAGATCAGCGCGAACCGAAGTTATGCGCCGTCTTCTCTTCGTTGCGATCGGTGGCAGGCGGCGGCTCGGGTGACAGCGCGCTGATCTTCGCGCGCGTCGTCTCGTCGAGCATGACGTCCTTGGCCGCGAACGCCGGCGCGAGCTGGTCGAGGTTGCGGCCGCCGACGAGCACGCTCGTCACCGCCGGATGCGACGCGACCCACGCGATCGCGAGCGTCGTCGGCGCGTGGCCGAGCTCACCGGCGAGCTGCGTGAACGCCTCGGCGACGCCGAAGTTCGTCGGTATCCCGTAGCGGGTCTCGTACATCTTCCAGTCGATCAGGCGGCCCTTGTCCGGCCGGCGCCCGACGCCGTACTTGCCGGTGAGCAAGCCGCCACCGGTCGGGCTGTACGGAATCACGCCGATGCCGAGCGACTGCGCCATCGGCAGGATCTCGACCTCGGCGGTTCGCTTGACCAGGTTGTACATCGGCTGGATCGCGACGAGCGGCGCGAAGTGTTCGGCGCGCGCGACACCGAGCGCGTGCGCGACCTGCCAGGCTGCGAAGTTCGAGCACGCCGGATACAGGATCTTGCCCGCGCGCACCAGATCGTCGACGGCGCGCAGCGTCTCGCCGATGTCGGTCGCATCGTCGAAGCGGTGCAGGTAGTAGAGGTCGATGCGATCGGTCCCGAGGCGCCGCAGGCTCGCCTCGACCGCGCGCACCAGGTGGTAGCGCGAGGTGCCGCGCGCGTTCGGACCCGGGCCGGTCGGGAAGTAGGCCTTCGTCGCGAGCACGATGTCGTCGCGCTCGCCCTTCATCAGCCGACCCACGATCTCTTCGGATCGGCCCTCGTTGTAGACGTCGGCCGTGTCGACGAAGTTGATGCCGGCATCGCGCGCCGCGCGCCAGATCTGGCCGGCGGTCGCCTCGTCGGAATCACCGCCGAACGACATCGCGCCGAGCGCGATGCGCGACACCTTGACCCCGGTTCTGCCGAGGAAGCGCAGCATCAGCGGGCAAACGCGGCGTCGATGCGGTGGAGGATCTTCTCCTCCGATGCCGACACCTTGCCGATTCCGAGGAACCCGCCCGCAGCGGCCGCGACCATCTTCGCGAACCCGACGATCTGATTCTTGAGCAGCTTGTTCTGCTCGTCGTTGAGCTGGCCGGTGAGCGCCTTGATGTACGCCTCCCAGGCCTCGATCAGCCCCGAATCGGGCTTCTTGCGCAGCCAGCTCTGGAGCAGCTCGTAGCCGTCGCTACCCTGCTCGAGGCCCTTGCCGTGCGCGCCCTGGAGGATGGCGGTGCGCTCGTTGTCCTGGATCTCACCGTCGGCCCATGCGACCTCGATGAGCGGCACCAGCGACAGCGCAGCGATGGTGTTCGCGCGGAGGCCGAGGGCGACCAGCTTGTCGAGGACCGCGTCGTCCGTCATGCCGGAGGCCTTGCGGAGCTCGTCCCGCGTGGTCTGCGAGTCGAGCTTCTGCTTCATCGCTGCGAGCTTCTCCTTGTCCTGCTTCTCGTAGAACTGGTTCTCGAGCGCGCGGCCGCGCTCTTCGAGGGTCACTTCGCTCACGACGGGCTCCTTGTTGAGAGCTGGGACCTTATCAAATATCGTGCTGAGGTGACACCACGGGTACGGACCAAGCGGAGAGCGCATCGCGCGGGTGCGCGCCTATGGCTCGTGCCAATGGCGCTCCTCGGCGGAATCGCGCTGATCGCCTTTGCATCGGTGTACTTGCTGGACCATGCGGTCACCGGTGGCGCCGCTGGCAGCGCGCATGATGGTGCGCTGACCCGGTACGTCCACTTCGAGCCGGGGCTGATTTCCGACGCCGTTGCCGGCCTCGCGGCGATGACCGCAGCCGTGCTCGGCATTGTGATCACCGTCGTCTCCCTCCTCGTCCAGCTGACCAGCGCGCGCTACACCGGCGTCGCGCAGATGTTCTTGCGCGATCGCACGAACGTGGTCGTGATGGCGTACTACGTCGTCACCTGCGTCGTGGGCGTCGCGCTGTCGCTGTCGCTGCACTCCGAGTTCGTGCCGCGCGCGGCCGTGCTGACGATGATGATCGCGTGCGCACTCGGCCTCGTGATCATGCTGCCGTACTTCGCATACGTGTTCCGCTTCCTCGAGCCGGTCAACCTGGTTACCCGCATCGAGGCAGAGGCGGCCGTCGACGTGCGCAACGCCGCCACCGCGCGCGAACAGCAGACGATCATCGACGCGCAACGCCCCGCGGTCGCCGCGCTCGAAGAGCTCACCGATATCACGTCGAACTCGATCTCGGGCAAGGACAAGATCATCGCGAGTCGCTCGGTCGATGCGATCAAGGACTTCATCGTCGGCTATCTGTCGGTGAAGAACCGCGCCGACGAACGCTGGTTCAAGATCGGCGAGGGCATCCGCGACAACCCGGACTTTGTCGCCATGGATCCGGAATCGCTGCGCACGCTCGAAGGCGATCACACGTGGCTCGAGTGGAAGGCGCTGCGCCAGTACCTCGGGATCTACGCCGAGGCGCAGGGCAGCATGCCCGATATCAACTACCTGATCGCGATCGACACCCGGTACGTCGGCGAGGCCGCGCTCGCGAAGCAGGACCGCCACGTCGTCGAGCTCGCATTCCGGTTCATGAACAGCTACCTGCGTGCTGCGCTCAACGCGCGCGCCGTGCGCACCGCGTACAACGTGATGAACCAGTACCGGCTGCTCGTCGAGACGATGATTCGCAGCGGCGCCGACGACTTCGCGATCGAGGGTGTGCGCCACATGATCTATTACGGGCGCACGAGCTACGACATGCAGCTCGGCTTCGTGACCGAGACCGTCGCCTATGACGTCTCGGCGCTGTGCGAGTTTGCGCACTCCCAGAAGCGCGACGTCGACGACAAGATGCTCGACATGTTCCTCGAGCTCGATCAGCCGCTCCGCGTGAAGAAGCAGGAGACCGGCCTCCAGGGCATCCGCAAGGCGCAGATCAAGCTCGCTTGCTATTACCTCGCGGTTGGCGCGATCGATCGCGCGAAGAAGATCGCCGACGACATGGAAGGCGAAGATCGCGAGCGCCTCGACACGATTCGCGAGCAGCTCACGAAGGTCGAGTCGAAGGAATTCTGGGAAGTCATCGACCGCGGCCGCAACTTCGAATACATGCCGCCGCGGCAGAAGGCGCAGATGGAGCGCTTCTTCGCGATGCTGCCCGCACTTGCCGCGCCGACGAGCTAACCGGCCTAGTACGGACGTCCCGAGCCCCAGCGGAAGGCAACGCCGAGGTAGGGACCGTGTGCGTCGGCGGCGAGCGTGACGACGTCCTTGGCGAGCACGATCCGCTCCGCGAAATACCCGAGCTCGAACGCGAGGAACCGCCAGTCGTACTCGGCGCCGAGCATCACCATCCAGCTGATGTCCGGCATCGTGATCGAGTTTCGGTTGATGACCGCCCACGACGGCGTGATTCGCAAGATCGGGCGCGCGACGAGCATCGCCTTGGGGAAGATTTCGTTCTGGGTGCGCGAGAACCCATCGGACATCTCGAGCGTGCTGTGAATGCGCCCGAGCCATACGCCGGCCTCGGCGTCGACGGAGAACGAAACGCGGTCATTGATGTCATACGCGCCGAAGCGACGCGCGATCAGCGCGCTGCCCACCCCGATCCGCGTGTTGTGCTCGAACGTCGTCATCCCGTCTGGAGTCGTGAATTCACTGCCGAGCCAGTAATGCTGTCCGTTGAGGATGATGCCCCACCGCTGCTTCCACGCCTCGAAGCGACCGTTGAGTGCGAAGTCGAGGCGGTCGAACACGTCACCGAGATCGGCGTTGAACGGAACCTGGCGATCACCGACCTGAATGGTTCCGTCGATGTCGACTGGAAGCAGGCCGAATGGCTCGAGCTCGAAGCGCCATCCCGAGAGCCGGTCCGGAAAGTAGTTGTCGACCGGTTCCGGCTGCGCCAACGCCGTGCTTCCGATGACGCCACTCAGCAACACTCCGCAAGCCAGACGCGTGCACTCCATGCGATGGAGCTTTGAAGGCGATCGGGGGGCTGACAAGCAAAACGCCCGTCTTGCCCATCTCACTACCGTCGAACCCGTGTGGCAGAGCGCTCGCTACACGACGAATGCCGCCGACGCGACCGCAAGCAGCGATGCCGCATTCGCGAGCGCCGACAGTGCAAATGCGTCGCGGCCGCGCATACCGAGAAACCGCTTGTACACGGCCGCCTCGACGAGCGTTGCCCATAGCTCGACCGATGCGAGGCGCGTGATCTGCGAGCCGGGCAGGGCGGCCATCGCGAGCCACACGATCGGATGCGTGCCCAGCTGCGCGACGAACGCGACTGGCACGCGGCGGCGATGCGGCGGACCGAGCCACCAGACGATCGCGAGCTCGACTGCACACGTCGCGACGAACGAGAGCAACCAGGCGATCACTGAAGTCTCCGCGCGCCACGCGCGGCGAGGACGACGAGCTCTAGATAGATGTGAAACGTTGCGAGCGCGAGGTACGTGGTGCGCGCCCACACCGGATCGACGAGCCCTGCGGTGAGCACGACGAGCGTACCGGCGACGACGAGCAGCCACGGCTTCGTCGGCATGCGCGGTGCGCCACGCGGAACCCAGTCGAGCCACACCGCGTAGTGAACCGCTTGCAGAAACGTGAACGCGATCATCAGCGCTCGCGCGGCCGGCAACGGGACGCCGCCGAACATGACGTGTGCCGCTTTGTCGACGGTGAGCCACGGCGAGCTCGCACCACCGGTGACGCTCGCGACGGCAGGCCCGGCGACGATCAACAGCGCGACGGCAGCGGCGAGCACGGCGACCATCGCGAGTGCCTGGCGGCGCCCCGGCCGTTTGACGACAACCCACGCGATCACCGCGACGACGTTGTGGGCGAACGCGGCAACGATCGCGAACTGCAGCGGCAACGCGACGATCGTCATCGCCGCGAACGCGACGAACGGCCACACGAGCTTCGAACGCCGCTTCACGCGTGCGTGACGCTGGAGCGCGTGCGAACGCTGGGTCGGGCGGTCGAGCGCGATCAGACCGACGAGCCACAACCCGACGACGACCATCTCGGACTGCACGAGCGCGACGCCGCTCGCGAGCGACACGGTCTTGAGCGCCACGAGCGCGGCACACGCACCGAGCGAGATCACGACCTGGCGGCGCGGCAGCGGCAGCACGAGGAACCGGATGTCGCTCGCGATGTGCGGAACGCCAAGCACGATCGGCATCCACACGAGCAGCAGCGCCGGTGCGACGAGCGTCGCAGCGCACAGCACCGCGAGGCCGGCGACCCGCACAAGTGTCGCCGACCTCGCGGGCAGTGCAACCCGAGGCCGGTGCGTGTCGACGCCGGTGCTCGCCACGCGCAGCGGCGAAGCGAGCCCGACGTCGACGGCGACCGCCTTAACGTCGTTTGCGGCGACCGAGGCCATACGCAACCGTTCCGATCATCAAGAGGCCGCTGCCGACCGATGCGCTGTCCGCGCCGGTGGCTCTGCAACTGCTATCGGGTCCACTGCAATGGATCCAACCGTCGGCGCGTGCGAGCTGCGGCGCTGCGGCAAGAACAAGCAAACTCAGGAGCAGCGTCTTCATCACCACGGTGCGTTGCAGCTTGTGGTCCGCCCGGGCACTTCGCGCGTTTGCCACGTGCTGCCGCGATCTCCAGTCAAGCTCCAACCGCTGGCAGGTGAAGCTTGAACGTGGTGTCGAGAAGCCGGCGTCAGATCAGCGCTTGATGCGCGTCGCGCAGCTTCACGAGATCGGCAACACCACGCACGCGCGCGTCGGCGACTTCCTCGCCGGCTGCAATCGTGACGCGTACCTCGTAGTAGCTCTTCAGCTTCGGCTCGGTGCCGCTCGGCCGCATGATGATCCGCCGCCCACCGGCGAGCTTGAACACGAGCACGTCCGACGGTGGCAAGCCGCCTTCGCCCTTTGACAGATCGATCACTTGCTCGATCTTGTAGCCGGCGATCTCGCCCGGTGGCTTCGCGCGGAACCGCGTCATCGCTGCGCGGATCTCGGCGAGCCCGTCGGTGCCAGGCTTCGTCAGCGATACCTGCTCGGTCACGAACAGACCAACGCGGCGGTAGATGTCGTCGAGGTGATCGAGCACCGTCTTGCCGCGCGCACGATTCCACACGACGAGCTCGGCGAAGATGACACACGCCGATACACCATCCTTGTCGCGCACGAGCGGCCCGATCGAGTAGCCGAGCGCCTCCTCGTAGCCCATCACGAAGCGGCCGCCGGTCTGCTTCTCGTAGTCGATCGCGGCGTTGCCGATCCATTTGAAGCCGGTGAGCGTCTCGCGGTAATCGGCGCCGGCCTGCTCGGCGAGGAACGACAACAGCTGCGACGACACGATGGTCGTCGCGACCATGCGCTTGTCCTTCGTGCTGACCGTCAACAGATAGTCGGCGAGCAGCGCACCGACCTGGTCGCCGGTCAACACGCGATACGAACCGTCGTCGGGAACGGCGACGCACAACCGATCGGCATCCGGGTCGTTCGCGAGCACGACCTCCGCATTACTGCGGCGCGCGAGCTCGAGCACGGCGTCCATCGCGCCCTTCTCCTCGGGATTCGGGAACGCGACGGTCGGAAAGTCCGGATCGGGCCGGCGCTGCGATTGCTCGGTGTGTACGCGCGGAAAGCCCGCGCGCTCGAGCGCCGGTTCGACCGAAGCCGCGCCGACGCCGTGGAGCGGCGTGTACGCGATGATGAGCCCCGCGCCATCGAGCGCCGGCTTCTCGCGCAGCGCGACGACCTTTGCGATGTACTTGTCGTGCAGATTCTCGTCGAGATCGACGATGAGCCCCTTCTTGCGCGCGTCGGCAAGGTGCGGCATCGGCAGCTGGTCGCTACGCCCCACCTTCATGATCTCGGCGGCGATGCCCTTGTCGTGCGGTGGAATGATCTGCGCGCCGTTGCTCCAGTAGACTTTGTAGCCGTTGTATGCGGGCGGGTTGTGGCTCGCCGTGACCATCACGCCGGCCGCCGCACCGAGCGCGGTGACCGCCCAGCCCGTCGTCGGCGTCGGCCACGGCCGGTGCGCGAGATACGCCTTGATGCCGGCACCCGCGAGCACGCGCGCGGTGTCTTCGGCGAACAGCCGCGAGTTGTGCCGCGCGTCGTGGCCGATCACGACACCACGTTTCGCGGCGTCGGGCACGTTCGCGCGCAGGTACGTCGCGAACCCGGCCGTCACCTTGCGCACGAGCACGGTGTTCATGCGCTGCGGTCCGGGGCCGAGGATGCCGCGCAGGCCCGCAGTGCCGAACTCGAGATGACCGTCGAACATCTCGCGGAGGTCGCGCAGCGCGGCCTCGTCGCCTTTGTCGGCGCGGTCGATCAGCGCGCGCAGCTCGGCGGCCGTCTTCGGGTCGGTGTCTTCAACGAGCCAGGCTTCGGCAGCTTCTCGAAAGGGCGGATGCAGCGACACCGCTGGACCATACCCAAATCTCTCGCGCGTGGCGCATCGAGAGCGCGCCTGCGTGCATGACGGGCGATCACGGGCAACGCCGTGCGCCCGCGCCCACTCCGCTCAGCCCGCGCCGCTCTGCTTCTTCTTCATCTTCGCGATGAGACCCGGGAAGCCGTCTTTCTCGATGATCTTGTTGAACTGGACGCGGTAGTTGTCGACGAGGCCGACACCGTCGGTCTTGACATCCCACGCCTTGAGCTTGTCGCCGTCCTTCTTGAGGACGTAGTCGATGTTGATCTTGAACGGGCGGCCTTTGCGCTTCGTGTTCACGGTCGTCGTGACGATCGTGTTGCCATCCTTGTCAGTGGTCTCACCGGTGTAGTCGACCGTGTACGCGAGGTTCGAGCGCAGCCCCTTCACGTAGTTGTCCTCGATCAACGCGCGCAGCGTGCTGAGGAACTCCGCCTGCTGCTCCTTCGTCAACTTCGACCACTGATCCGACATCGCGCGCTTACCGAGCTCGTCGATGTCGAGGAAGTCGCGCACCGAGGTCGTGACCTTGCCGGCGAGCTCTTTCTCCTGCGGAGAGCCAGCCGCGGGCTTCTGCTTCAGTAGCGCCGAGATCTTTTCGTTCGCCGTCTTTACCGCCGCCGTGCCCGGACCGGCCTTCGCCGCCGGGGCAGTTGCAGTGGGGCCGCCGCCTTGCGGGGCAGCCGAAGCGGCTCCCGCCGCGACGAACAGGGACAGCAAAATAACCAGACGTTTCATGGGCAGTTCTTACCTCGGACGTGGGGCGCCCGCCCGGAATTCACCGGTTGCGCGACCGACACGTACCACAGCGACGTTCCATTGGTAGACGGCTTCTAACCACCGGGCCTTCATTTGAAACCACGCGATATATGCATCAGCGAGATCCTTGGCTTCAGCGGTGCCAATTGCTTCATTTTGCAAGACCGATGCAAGCCAGGCTCTTGCCGCTTTTTCCCCTTCGGCGGTAGCCCCGACCTTGGCCTTGGCGGCATTCGCCTCGGACACGGCGGTCTGGGCGTCGTAACTCGCACCTAGGGTCGCGAGCTCGGATTGCGCCTTCATCTTATGTGCTTCGGCGCGCGCGCGCTCCGTACGTGCCTTCACGGTCCACGGCTCGATCTGCCATTGCATCGCGAGCAGGAGCCCGGCGCCGATTCGGTTGTACGGGTCATAAGCGAACGCACCTGGTGGATCCGTGACACCTTGTGCCTTTGCTCCGAACGCAAATCCGACAATCGCGATGTCGGGGAAGTAGTAGGACGCCTGGTACTTGGCGAGCTCGTCGTACGCATGCGCACCTGCCTCCGCCGCCACGCTCTGCGGCCGTTGCTTCGCCACATCCTCGAGCTGGTTCTTCGCGGGCAGCGTCTTGTCGACCGCGACGAGCTCGGCATCATCGATGTCGGCGTCCGCGGTGTTCGTGATCGCGCGTAATCCAGCGAGTGCCTGCGCTTCGCCTTGTGCCGCTTCCGCGCGCCGCGCTTTCGCCTCGGCGAGGAGCACCGCGACGCGCTGGCGATCCTGGATCGTGACGTCCGTACGCTTGTCGAAATTTCCCTGCGCCTTCGCGATCGTCTCGATGCCGTCGTCGAGCATGTAGCCGAGCTCGCGAGCGAGCTTGAGGCCCCAGTACGCCCGCGCCGCATCCGACGCGGCATCGCCGGCGGCTTCGTTCACGAGCGCGCGCTGCGCGTCGAGACCGGCGCGTGCCGCATTACGGGCGTGCGTGATCTTGCCGAACGTGTACAGCGGCTGCGTCAGATCGACCTGGCCGCTGACGTACACGCCTTTGAAGTCCCAGGCGAAGTTCTGCGGCTCGGTCATCGTGCAGCCAGGGTCGTCGCACGTGATGTGCGGGCTCGCAGTGCCGAACGCCGTGGCCTTGAGCTTCGGATACATCGCGGAGTCGGCTTCCTTGATGCGGGCGTTCGCCATGTCGCTGTCGCTCTGCGCCATCTGGACCTTGGGGTTCGCGATTGCCTTGGCGATGACCTGGTCGAGCGTGAGCTTCGGCGGCTCCTTTGCCTTCGGTGGATCCGCGGCGGCGAGGGCAGGGATCAAGACGAGCGCGATACCGAGCGAGCGCATGGCGGGGTTGTACACCGGCGGGCGCGACGGGGCTCGCTTCCCGATCGTCGCTAATGCTTGGTGAACACGAGCAGCTCGGTCGGGCCGACCACGGCGCTGCCTTGGTTATCGCTGATCGCGACGAGCCGGCCGTCGGGCAACCTGACGATCCCTTCGAGGTTCAGCGAGTCGTGCAGGATCGGCGCGAGATCGAGCATGACCGTCGGCGTGACCTCGGCATCGCCGCGCTTGACCGTGAATTGCAGAATACGGCTGACACTGTAGTGCCGCTCGATCGCGATCACGTCAGCGCTCCCGTCGGGGCCCCACGCGCAGTAGAGCGCCGAGATCTTGCCCTTGGCGGTCGTGAGCCGCAGCTTCGTGACCGTGACCGTGTCGCCGCGCAACCGCGCGAGCGCCGAGTAGCGCGTGCCGTCGGGCAGCTTACCGACCGATTCGCTCGCCGCGAGCAGCTCGTCGCCGTTGCCGCACAATGCCTCGATGCCGTGATTGATCGTGAGCTCGACGCCGAGCTCGGCGCTCGTCAGCGGCCGCGTGCGCGTCACGACGAGGTGATCGTCCGTCTTGTCGGCGAACATGATCGACGCCGTCGCCTCGCTCGCGCCCTCGGTGCCGATCGCGAAGTGGCTGTCGTCGAGCCACGCGAGCGCTTCGGTGTCGGTGCCTTTCGGCACGCCGTCGACCGGGTGGCGGATCGGTTGCTTGCCGAGCTCGATCTCGATCACCTCGGGATTGCGCTCCGCGATCGACCACATCACGCCGCGATTATCGATCGTGAGATCGGACATCCCGGGCGGCGCGTCGATCGGCACCTCTTCGAACACGCCCTTCGCGGCTTGCTTGTCGAGCACGCGCGGCTCGTGGCTCTTGCCGCAGGCGCACGCGGCGAGAGCAACGAGCCAGACCAATTTCATGCGCTGCGTAGTATCACACGCGTGATCTCGAGCGGAGCTAGCAAGCGCACCGGCGGGCCCCAGTAGCCGCACCCGCGCGTCACGTAGAGCTGGGTGCCCTCGTACTCGTAGCGGCCGGCGAGCAGGCCACCCTGCTGGACCTTGACGATGTAGTGCCACGGCCAGATCTGGCCGCCGTGCGTGTGCCCCGACAGCTGGAGATCGACACCGTGCTTCGCGGCGCGGCGCACCTGGCGCGGCTGATGCGCGAGCAGGACGAGCGCCCGGCTCGGATCGCGGTTCGCGGTTGCGGCCTTCAAGTCTTCGCCGTGACCGCTGTACTTGTACGCGCCGTGATCGTCGACGCCGGCGAGATCGAACGCAGCAGCGCCGTCGCCGATCGTGACGAGCCGGTTGCGCAGGTACGTCACGTTGAGCTTCTTGATCGCCGCGATCCATGGATCGGCGCCCGCGTAGTACTCGTGGTTGCCGGTGACGGCGTACACACCGTGCTTCGCACGGAGGTTTGCGAGGGGCGCGATTTCGTCGGCGAGCTCGGCGACTGGGCCATCGACGAGGTCACCGGTGAGCGCGATGAGGTCGGGCGACAGCCGGTTCGCGTGATCGACGACGCGCTGGACAAACCCGCGATCGATCGTGAGCCCGACGTGGAGGTCGGAGAGCTGGACGATAGAGAAGCCGTCGAGTGCCTTCGGTAGCTTTGCGAGCCTGACCTCGACGTCGACGACCTCGTGCTCGCCACGCGCTTCGATCATGCCGCGCGCGACGCTGGTGCTCGCAGCGGTGACCGCGGCGCCACTGCCGACGCGGGCGAGGAATTTACGTCGCGACATCAGGTCTCCTTGTGCTTCGTCCTCGCGCCGACCGATCGCGCGGCGACCGGCGCGGGCAACGAGGCGCGAGAGCTCGAGCGCGATCATGGCGATCGTCATCAGGCCGATCAGCGCCATCCACGGCATCGTGATCCAGCTCGCTGCGCTCGCGAAGCCGGGTGCCCAGAGGCGTGCGGTGGTCGTGAGCGGAATCGACATCCACAGCACGATCATCGCGATCGTGATCGCGCGGTGCGCGCGCTTGGGGAGGTGCGCCGGTTTGACGAGGCGCCACCACACCAGCAGATGAAACGAGCCCGTGAGCAGGACTCCGAACAGGTACTTCAGCACGCGGTGTTCCGAGGCTAGCAGCCGGTAGTGCGGTCGTCACGAGCGAAGCTCGACGACGGCCGGCATCCCGCCGCGCGGGCGGAGCGTGACGAGCGGTTCGGGCTCGACGCGGGTCGCGAGTAGACGGAGGCGAGCGTGTTGCACCATCGTCGCGAGCGCGAGCTGGGCCTCGAGCAGCGCGAAGTGCGAGCCGATGCAGATGCGCGGACCAGCGCCGAACGGCAGGTAGTGATGGCGCGGGCGCGCCTTCTTCGCGTCGGGCAGCATGCGCTCGGGCATGAACGCATCGGGCGCGGGGAAGTAATCGCCACGGCGATGGATGCCGCGGATGTTGATCGCGACGATCGAGCCGCGTGGCAGGCGGTGGCCGCCGATATCGACGTCCTCGCACGCTTCGCGGCCGGTCATGTAGACCGGTGGATGGACGCGCATCGCCTCTTCGATCACCGCGAGATTGAACGGGAGCTTCGGCAGGTCTTCGACGGCGACCGGGCGCCGACCGAATGGCTCGAGCTCGAGCGTGAGCTTCGCGAGCACGTCGGGATGGCGGCCGAGCTCGAACCACGTCCAGGTCAGCGCGTTCGCGGTGGTCTCGTGACCGGCGAGCAGCAGCGTCATCACCTCGTCGCGGACCTGCGAGTCGCTGAGGCCACCGGCCTCGTCGCTCGCGAGCAGCAAGATCGACAGCACGTCACCGCGATCGGTGCCGCGCGCGCGGCCTTCGCGGATCAGGCGATAGACGACCTCGTCGAGCATCTTCACCGCGCGGCGCATCTGGCGATGGCGCGGCAACGGCCACTCGTAGCCGAGCTGGAGCGGCGAGCGCAGGTTCGCTTGCTGCGCGCGCATGCCGAGCTCGAGCGCTTCGGCGACCTGGGCGGCGTCGCCGCGGACGTCCGCGGAGAACATCGTGCGCCCGGCGATCGCGAGCGTCATCTCCATCATCTCGTTCGCGAGATCGATGCGCATGCCGTGTCGCCAGCGCGCGAGCTGCTTCTCGGTCTCGGCGACCATGATGTCGCCGTACTTCTCGAGCCGCTTCGGTGCGAATGCGGGCGCGAGTAGCTTGCGATGGCGCTTGTGGTCGTCGCCCTCGGCGATGAGCAAGCCGTCGCCGAGCAGTGGCTTCAGGAACTGCAGCCCGGCGGACTTCTTGAACGACGCTGCCTGCTCGGACAGCACCTGGTGGGCGAGATCGGCGTCGGTGACGATGTAGATCGGGATGTGCGCGAGCTGGATGCGCGCGATCGGGCCGGTGCGTGCGGCGCGGTCCTGCAGATCGAGGCGATCGCGCCGGAACTGAAGCATGTTGCCGATGAGCGGCAGCCCCGGCACCTGCGGCACGGACGTCACGGGCGGTGAAATCGCACTGGTCAACGTGGCCATTGTGACTAAAATGCGAGCGATCGCTCACATTGTCTACTCGCGTTTCGAACGCCGACCGAGGAGCCCCCGATGCAGCGCCAAACCCGGACCACGCCACGCAAACGCCCGCGCCAGACGCGCAGCAAAGTCACTGTGGGGACGATTCTGGAGGCAACCAGTCGCGTTCTGGTCAAGCAGGGCTTCGATGGCCTCTCGACCAATGCGGTCGCGGCTGCGGCGGGAGTTTCGATCGGCTCGCTCTACCAGTACTTCCCGAACAAGGAAGCGCTGGTTGCCGCGCTGATCGATCGGCACATGGAAGAGATGAATGCGGCGGTGCTCGCCGAGCTCACGCGCGTCGCGCAGCTGCCGATCGCCGAGGCCGCACGCTGCGTCGTCGAGCTGACGATTCGCGCCCACGCGATCGATCCGGATCTGCATCGCGTGCTCACCGAGCAAGTGCCGCGCATCGGCAAGCTCGCCCGGCTGCGCGAGGTCGACGAGATTTGTCATCGCATGGTCGCGGGTCTGCTCGCGGCACGCCGGGACGAGATTGCGATTCGCGATCCGGATCTCGCGGCGTTCATCCTCGTCTCGACGATCGAAGCAGTCGTGCACCGCGCAGCGCTGCTGTATCCGCATCGGCTACGTGATCCGCGCCTGGTCGACGAGACCACGCTGCTCGTCACCCGGTATCTCGGCGTCGCCGAGAACTAGGCTACAGTCCGCGGCATGATTCGCTTCGCTCTGTGCAGCCTCGTGCTCGCGCTTGCCGCATGCCCGAAGAACGGCACCACGACGCAGGTGCAGACCGGTGCAGGCTGCCCGACGGCGGCGGGTGTCTACGTCGCTTCGTATGCGTCGCAGGACAACGGCCGCAGCGGGTGGACGTTGCCGCTGCACGCTGCGCCGCTCCAAGGTGACGCACCCGACTACGCGAGCATCGACGCAGCAGCTGCGAGCGCCGCTGGCGTTCCCGCTGCGCCGACCGGCGCGTTGTGGTTGGCCACCGCAGGAGCGCAACCGTGTCAGGTGAAGGTCGGCGGCTTCTACGCCGCGAAGATCGAAGGGCCGCCGGCGAGCGTGTCGTACGGCGTCGAGCTCGACGGTTGCCCAGCGCCGAAGAACCCGGAAGAAGCGGGCGGCGTCCTGCTGGTGTCGAACGAATCGCCGACCGGCTGCCGCTTCGAGGTCCCGCAACCGATCGCGGGTCGCCTCGGCGAAATGGACAAGAACAAGAAGTGGCAGCCACCGACGAAGGAATCACCGTTGCCGAAGCCGCTCGTCGATGTGCTGCCGCAGAAGCAGTGCGCGGCGCCCGCATGCGAGACGCTGTGGGCATTCGCCCAGGTCACGATCGACGGCAAGCCGGTTGCGTGGACGGGCGCGATCAACTGGCTGCAGATCGGCAGCGAGCCCGATCAGTGTGCGTGGCAAGCCGAACGGTCGAGCGGATTCTGGATCCCGACCGACAGCAGCGCGACGAAGGTCACGGAGGGGCAGGAGCACTCGCTACCGCTGATCGCGGTGCTTGCCGACGGTGGTGGCGCGAAGGTCGCGCTCGCAGAGGGCAATGGTCAGTACGTGACGTACGATCTGTCGCCGGGTCGCGCCGCGCTCGGCCATCGCGTCGAGTGGATGCTCGCACCACCACAAGCGTGGGACGCGATCGATCACCTCGGCCCGATCTGCGACGAAGATCGCGATTAGCTCACATCACGGTGCGCGACGTGCTCGTGCGCGCCGCGCGAAAACCAGTCGCGCATTGCACTGAACGCGTGCTTCGCCGCGCTGACGAGTCGCTCGCTCGCATTCGGGCGGCGCGCGACGTCGTCGAGCAGGATGCCAAACTGCTGCCAGCGCGCGGGGACGATGCCGTCGTATGCCGACAGATAGCTGCATGCGTTTGCGACGTCAGCGATGCGACCGACGATGTTGCGCTTGATCGCGCTGTGCAGCTGCGTCGGCCGCTCGATGACGTACTTCCAACCGAGCGCTTCCTCGGGATCGGCGAACGCACCGATCGCAGAGCATTGCGGCAACGCCGTGATCCTGCCCGGCGTGATGCCGAGCGCGAGCAGGTCCTGGACGATCAGCCCGGAGCGCATCCGTTCGCGGCGATCGGCGACGACGAGATGTGGCGTGTAGGCGAGCGCGCTCTCGATCGGGGCTTCGAAGCCATAGATCCGAGTCAGCAGGTTTTTGTACTGCTCGCGGGTCACGCCCGCCGCCATCAGATCGAGCCAGAACCCGTCGACGTCGGCGTGCAGATCACGCGTCTCGATGTCTAGACGATTCAACATCGTCGACGGTGGCTGCATGGTTGTCAGCGCCATGCGTGCAATCCGTGTGCAACAGATGGTGCAACCAGATCACACACTTCTAACGGTCAACCCGGGCGCTACCGCACACCGCGCTGTCGAGCGCGCATCCGTACGCACGCGAAATTTATTCGCTCTCGTTCTCGTGCGCGGTGCGAGCCGCTTCGAGCAGTCGCGGATCGACGAGCTCGGGCTTGAGGACGACCTTGCCGTAATGCACGGCTTTGATCTCGGGACCACGCACGACGAAGTCACCAGCAGCCTCGACGTAGACGACGAGATGATCCTTCTCCACTTTGCGCACGGCGCCGATCTCTTCGCCCCCGTCCTCGAGGAACACGTGGTCGCCCACGTTGACTGCGATGTTGTGAGGCATGGTCCCTCCTCGCTGGCAGTCTAGCTCCGTCACGTGATGCGAGCACGCGCATTGCGAGTCTCGGCCTGTGCGCCTAGCACCGAAATGCGCACGGTCCGTCGACGAGCGGCATGCAGCTCGCAGTAGCGATATTCAAAGTGAATCCCCTACGCAAGCTGTACAACAAGTTGTGCCGCGAGCTCGCACAGAGCGAGCGTTTCGCGGCCACACATGTGCGGCGCGAGGCGCGACGTCTCGGCGACACGCCGCCGGCGCGTGCGCTGCGGGCATTAGGGGGCCATGCGCAAGCGATGTGTTCGCGGCTCGACGGTGTCGAGCAGCCGCCACAACCGATCGGCGTGCTTGCCGGCCGCAAGGTCGGCGAGCTGTTCTTGGTGCTGCGCTACTTCTTGTTCGCTCGGCTGATCCACGTCGAGCGTTCGTATCGCGGCACGCTACTCGGGTTTCACGAGAGCCTCTCGATCGGTCGCCTCTTGCGCGACGTGGCCGAGCGACTCGACGAGCAGGAGATGGTCGGGTTCTGCGAGCAATGGCTCGAGCAGCGCGAACCGTTGCTCGCGATCGCCGAGCGCGAGCTGCACTGGTTCGCCGACACCCCCCGTCAGGCGATCAGGCCCGGGTTCCGGATGTCGGCGTTGCGCGAGTGACCATCGCCAGTTAGCTGCGAAAAAAATCTGCAACCGTTAGGTGGAGGCTACCCACTAGACAGTACGAACACCGCTCCGCTTGCGCGTAACCGTTCAGGGGATACACGTGCTTGCTTCTTGGGTGCAGGCGGAGCGGTAGTTCGCCAACCTCAGTGCGCGACGTACAGTGCCGCGACGAGCAGCGCGAGCACGAGGACAGCGATTCCCAGCATGCTGGTGTGACCGCTCAGTGCGCGCTCGCGGGCCGCCATGTCTCGTGTATCGGACGGCGCGTCGTACCAGAATTCGGGCATGGCCATTGGCCAGATGAACTGCATGGGGTCGGCCAATTTCTGGGACCCGGAAGTACCAGTTCGCAGGCTGCATCGATCGGCAACATCTAGGACAGAGCGCTACAGCGCGCGCATCCGCGCAGTTCTCTAGTACCGTCCAGGGGAATGGTGGAACGCGCCCCCGCTGCGTCGCGCAAGATGGTGACGTCGCGCGCCGGCTGGATGGGCATGGCGCGCGACGAGGAATCGCGCGCGTATCTGCAATCGCGCCTCGTTTTGATGTCGAAGCTCATGTTCTGGAGCTTCATCGTCCTGCTCGGCTCGATGGTTGCGTTGTACGCGCAGTACCCGAAGAAGGAGCCGGACGGCAATCGCCAGATCTATATCTTCGCGGCGATCGGCGTGGTCACGCTCGCCGTGATCTGGCGCGGCTTTCTGCTGCGCCGTCAGCTCAAGCTCGAGTGGCTCTACGCGATCGATTTCTTCTACGCGGCCGGGACCGGCAGCATCTTCGCGAGTGCCGCGTATATCGCATCGTCGCTTCGCCTGTCGGCGATGGTGAACTTGATCTGGGCGATCCTCATCACGTTCCTTCGCACGATCGTCGTGCCGAGCACCGGCAGGCGCACAGCGATCGCGGGCACGCTCGTGTTCTTGCCACTGATGCTCGCCGCCGTTGGTCTCGCGATCACGACACCACAAGAGCTTCCGCCCGACGCGTATGTCGCGAGCGCGCTGATGATCAGCGTGACTGTCGTGCTGCTCGCGACGATCGGCTCGCGCGTGATCTACGGTCTGCGCCGGCAGGCCGACGTGGCGATGCGACTCGGTCAGTACACGCTCGATAACAAGATCGCCGACGGTGGCAACGGAAGCGTCTATCGCGCGCATCACGCGCTACTGCGCCGGCCGACCGCGATCAAGCTGATGCTGCCCGACCGCATCGGCGCCGAGACCGTCGATCGCTTCGAGCGCGAAGTGCAGCACATGAGTCGGCTCACGCACTGGAACAACGTGTCGGTGTACGACTACGGCCGTAATCCCGACGGCATGTTCTATTACGCGATGGAGTATCTCGATGGTCTCAACCTCGAGAACCTCGTGATCGACTTCGGTCGTCAGCCCGCCGATCGCGTCATCGCGATCCTCCGCCAGGTCTGCGCCGCGCTCAACGAAGCGCATCGCCTCGGCATCATTCATCGAGACATCAAGCCGGCGAACATCATCCTGTGCCACCGCGGCGACGTGCCGGATGTCGCGAAGGTCGTCGACTACGGTCTCGTCAAAGAGATCACGGCGGAGAAGGGCGAGTCGATGATCCTCGGGACCCCGTCGTACGTCGCGCCCGAAGCGGTGACCGATCCGGCGACCGTCGGTCCGGCCGCGGACCTGTACGCGGTCGGCCTGGTCGGCTACTTCCTGCTCACCGGGCGGCGCGCGTTCGAGGGCAACACCACGGTCGACGTCTGCGTCCAGCACGTGACCGCTCAGCCCAAGTCGCCGTCGAGCCACGGCGTGAAGATGCCGGCCGAGCTCGAGCAGCTCATCCTGCAGTGCCTCGCCAAGCAGCCAAGCGGTAGACCTGCCGACGCCGGCACCCTCGCGAAATTGCTAGCGGCCGTGCCACCAGCGGGGGACTGGAGCGAGGACGAAGCGCAGCGCTGGTGGAGCGACTTCCGCAAGCTCGACCGACCGACCGCGGCAAGTGCCGACACCCTCACGATCACGGTGGATATCGAGGATCGCGACGAGGCCGGCGCGGCCTAATACGGCGAGATACGTAGAGCTCTCCGCCGGTTACGCCCGGGTTATCGAAGGACCAAATCGCTAGGTCTGTAGTCGCCTGTGTGTTACGTCCTACCTTATGCGTCGAATCGGGCTTGTTGTTATGGCGGCGTTCTTGGTGACCGCGAACATGGCGGGTGCAGAGCCCCGGCGCGGTTTGACGAGTCAACCGGCCAAGGCTGCGCGCGTCAAAGCGCCCCTTGCGAAGCCGACGCCGCCCGCGCCCCGCAGCATCAAGCCGGTGGCGAAGGCGGCGATGCCGGTCAACGAGCCAGTCGCCGAGAGCACGATCGACAACCCGAAGCCGCTGCCGATTCCAGCGAACGCGTTGCTCATGCAGTACCAGCGTGTCGGTCGCGATCTGCTGCTGCTCAACAACGAGCGGCGTGCCCGAGAAGGCGCGGAGAACATCGACGCGAAGGAGTCGTGCAACGAGCTGCAGACGACGTTTCGCTCGATTAAGGTCGAGGACGCAGTGAAGACGCCCGAGTCGCGCGCGGCTGCTGCTGCCGTGCTCGCGGAGCTGCACGCGAAGATCGTGCGCCTTCGTGGTGTCGAGCTCTCGCAAGAGTGCTTGAAGAACCCGCTCGCAAAAGACTGCACTTAGATCGAATCGAGAATCGCGCGGCGCCTCTGCTGATACTCGGCCTCGGTGATCGTGCCGGCCGCGCGTAATTGATCGAGCTGGTGCAAACGCGCCGCGGTGTCTCCGTTGGCTGGCGCCTTCTGCACGACGGCCGGATCGCTCGGGAGATTGCAGCCGGTCGCTTCGACAAGCTCGACCTGTTGCCAGCGGCGCGTCGATGCTTGCACCGCGGGCTTGGGCCCCTTCGGCAGCGAGCCGAACGAATATGCGAGCAGACCGATGCCGGTGCCGATCATCGCGCCGCCGAGCAAGTAACCACCGGTCGGCGAGGGCGGCTCCTCGTAGAGCGGGTCACCTGGCTCGAAGATCGTGTGCGAGCGCACCTTCGCGGCGATCATCACCGACGCGCCGAGAAAGCCGAGCACGACAGCGCCGGCGACATCATTGACGCGTCCCTTCGGCACGGGCTCGAGCTCGAACGGCTGCTCGTAGGTGATCTCGGCCTGCTGCACGCAGTGCGTCCGCGAGATGCTATCGGTGCTGCCCGAGAGTCCCGCGACCGCGATGCCGTTGCCTTGTGCGCCGGCAAAGCCCGCGTTCAGCGACGAGGATTTTGTTGTCGCGAGCGATGGCTCGCCGAGCAAGCGACGCTCGACCTCGTGACGCGGTCCGTAGACCGTATTCGTTCCCCATTTCGTACAGCCCGCGAATGTCGTGACAGCCAGCAAACAAGAAAGTGTGCGCATGGTTTGCGAGCCAACGCATGGGAACAGCATTCGCGTCCCTGCGTGGTGTTGCGCAGTGTGAAGTGATTGGCCGAACCAATCATGTTCGTAACGAGTTTGTTCGCGAGGTCGACTCGCACAGTGGTATGGGTTGCGGCCGCCATGACGAACGACGATCGGAAACGCAGCGAACAACTCGCGGCGCAGGACACGCTCGCCGGTTACGACCGGTGGGCTGCGTCGTACGACGCCGAGCCGAACGCGCTGATGTCGGCGACCGCATGGGTGCTCGACCGCGCGCCACTCGGCTGCGCAGACTGCGACGTACTCGAGCTCGGCTGTGGCACCGGCCGCAACGCGCAGCGCGTGATCGCCGAGGGCGCCCGTAGCTACACCGGTCTCGATGGCTCGCAAGGCATGCTCGCGGTCGCGGCGCAGAGATACAACGATCCGCGCATCAGCTTCACGGCT
>DASUFX010000603.1:0-5098 GCA_036274355.1 Kofleriaceae bacterium
GGAGCGCGGGCGTGTCGACCGACAGGTTCGGTGCGCCGTTCGCGTACGGCACGCCCATCTTGAGGCACGCGTACGCGTAGATCTGCGACGGCGCGATGTCGTCATCGGAACGCTCGAGGCCAGCCTCGAACTTCGCGAGCGAGCTGTGGACGTCGCTTGGCTTGCGATAGACCTCGGTCGAGCCGCACCAGACCGCGACGAGGCGATCGCACTTGTTGGTCGCCTTGAACGTCTTGATGTCGTCCATCACCTGGTTGGCGAGGTCCATCTTCGACGTGCCCTTCTTCAGATTCGGGCCGTTGAGCTTCTTCACGAACGCTTGCTCGAACACCGCGGTCATCGGCTTGATCGCTTCGAGCTCGGGCTTGAGCTGATCGAGGAGCCGCGTGTCGAGCACGCCGGCGCGAACCGCCGCTTGATACGCGTTGTCGGGGAAGATGTCCCAACCGCCGAACACGATGTCGTCGAGCTTCGCGAGCGAGACGTAGTCCTTGATCGCGGGCGAGTTGCCATCGGTGCGCTTGCCGATGCGGATGTGACCGAGCTGAGTCAGCGAGCCGATCGGTTTGCCAAGACCGCGGCGGATCGCCTGCACACCTGCGATGAACGTCGTCGCAACCGCGCCCATACCGGGCAGAAGGATTCCAAGCTTGCCTTCGGCGGGCGTTACGCCAGCGCCTTTCTTGAGAGCCATGCGAGCCCGTGTACCACGATTGCGGCTCAGCGAGACTTCGAGGGCGGTGGTTTGCCGGGCTTGGCCAGAGGCTGTCGGTTCGCCGACGGTCGTCGGTTAGCTGAACAGCGGCTTCAGTGCGGCCGGATCGTTCGTGATGATGCCGTCGGCGCCGAGGGCGAGCAGGCGCTTGGCCTCGGCGGGGTCGTCGATCGTCCAGAAATCGACGCGCAGACCGAGATTGTGGCACTTCGCGATGAACGTCGGGCGATCGAAGCGGACCGGTCCCTGCTTCGTCGGCACCTGCGCTGCGGTGCCGGTGAACGGTAGCTGGCGCCACAGCACAGCGGGCATCGCGAGCAGCGACGCGACTTCGCCCTGCGAGAGGCCGGTCTCGCCGGCGTAGCCGTGGCGTCGTACCGAGACCATCGTCGCGGTGTGAAAGCTCGCGATCGTCACGCGCTCTTCGAACTTCAGCCGCTGCACGAGCTCGAGCAGCGCGACCACCGCGTCTTCGCCTTTGAGATCGACATTGATGTGTACGCGTGGGAACTCGCGAAGGATCGATTCGAACGTCGGCACGGTGATGCCTTTGCCGGCGAACGGCCGCGAGCCGTCTTTCGCGACGAAGCCCCAACCCGCATCGAGTCGCTGCGCCTCGACGAGATCGATGTCGCTCCACTTCAGCGGCGAGCCACACATGCGCAGCGCGGTGTCGTCGTGATGCACGATGAACACGCGATCGCGCGTGAGATGGACGTCGAGCTCGAGCGAGTCGACGCCGATCTCCATCGCACGCTGGAATGCGACGAGCGTGTTCTCCGGGCGCTCGGCCGAGGCACCGCGATGTGCGTACAGCCGACGGGGATGCACTACTTCTCTTCTTCGAGATCGAGTGCCGCTGCGGGCACCGGCGGCGGACGGGTATCGCGAACCGCGACGACTTCGATCGAGTACTTGAGATCCTTGTCCGCGAGCGGATGGATCAACTTCACCTCGACGTCATCGCCGCTGACCTTGGCGATCTCGAGGATCACGTTCATGTGCGCGGCATCGGCGCCGGCGGCAACCATGCGATCGCCGACCTTGAGCGTGGCGTCCTTCGGGAACTCGCTGCGCTTCATCTTCTTGAGCGGGATTTTGGCCTGGACTTCAGGGCTGCCGAAGGCGTCCTTCGCCTTCAGCACGCCGTCGCGCTTGGCGCCCGCCTCGAGGCCTTCGAGGATGCGCTCGAGCGCCGGCAGCATCGGGCCGGAGCCCTGGACGAATTCGAGGGTCTTCTTCTCGAGTGTCTGCCCCCCGGCCACCGAGATGTCCACTTTGAGGGTTACGCGTCGACCTTTCTCGATCTTCACGCTGAAACGTTAACGCGATCACGTAGGGATCCGCGACAGGGCGGCCACGCTTCTGTGAACGGGGAATCGCGATCCGTGGTCAGTTGATCGTGACCACGCGGACTTGCGTTTATTTGGACGCCTGGCATGAAAGCCGCACAATAGTTTTCCCGCTAATGCTTCGCTTGGTTGTAATTGTCTCGCTCGCGCTCGCCGCTGCCACTGGTTGCCACAGTGGCAAGTCGCCCGAGCTTCGCGTCCTTGGTGTGCACGACGCACCGCAAAGCCACGTGTTCGTGCAGGTCACAAATCCCGCGCGTCGCCCGATGAAGCTGACGAAGCTCGAGTACGTGTTCGCGTCGGCATCCAGCGGCGCCACGCTCGCGGAAGGCGAGATGCAGCTCTATCGCGAGATTCCCGCCGGTGCAGCCGCGGTTGTGGAAGTGCCGCTCGACGCCGAAGCGAACGAGTCGCTGATGCTTCGCGGAACTCTTACGGCGGAGCTCGATCAGGTTGTGCGCAGCTTCAAGCTGAAGGCCCAGATCCAACCACACTGAACCTTGATTCTCCGGCGGGAGCGCGCTTCCCTTAGAGTGCCGTCGAGGGAGGCACCATGAAGCACCTCTGGATGATTCTCGTTCTCGCCTGCGTATTTGTGACGCCGGCGTCGGCCAAGAAGTACGGTCGCCAGGTCCGGTATGCCGGCATTCATCCGGTGTCCAAGGCCGAGGGTGGCGGCATCTGCCATATCGAGTTCCCGCACGTCCACGTGTACCCGGCGAACAAGCTCGAGTACCGGGTGGTCGCCGACAACAACGTGTTCGTTGGCGACCCGGTCGCATACGGCTGGGACGGCCCCAAGTACGCATACAAGGGCGCGCACCCGATCCAGGTCAACGTGCTGGCCGGTACGCCCGAGCCGTACGTGCATTACTGCTACCTGAGCGGCCCGCACTACCACTACTTCGAGCCGGCCGATGACGACGACTACAAGGTTGTCGGCGACGCGTACTTCTACGTCGGCACACCGCCGCCAGCGATGATCGAAGCGCGCCCGGCGTACGTCGGCATCAACGCGGTCTACACGCCGCTCGTCTATACGCGCCCCGTCATCGAGGTCGAGCCGCCGAGCGCGTGGATCATGTTGCAGCCCGGCTTCGTCGTCGAAGCTGCCGCACCCGTCGTGGTCGCTCCGGCTCCGCCGCGTGGCCACATCGTCGGTGGCGTTGGCGTGTCGGCCGGCGTGTCGGTGCACATTCCGGTGCCGACGGTTTCGGTTGGTGTTCAAGTCGGTGGCCCGGCGGTGATCGTTCCGGCGGGGCGCGGCCACGGCAAGTTCAAGCACAAGAAGTGGAAGCGCCGCTAAGAGGAACCCATGAGAGCTTGGCTTTTGATCGCGCTCGCGCTCGCAGGTGCGGCGTGCAGCAAAGGGAAAGGCGCGTCGTCGCGTGACGGCGTCGTCGATGCATGGAAGAAGGGCGGCCTCGAGACGTCACCGCTCACTGCCGCAAAGTCGAGCATCGGGAATGACTGTGCGACCGGTACGGTGAGCAAGCTCGACGTCATGGTCTGCACGTTCAAGACCGCGAAGGAAGCGAAGGACGCCGAGGACAAGGGCCTCGAGTGGGTCGGTGACAATACCGGCGCGTCGAAGGCGCAGGGCGAGATGCTGATCGTCGTCGCCGATCGCAAGAAGGTCGATCCGCAGGGCAAGGTGATCAATCAAGTGATCACCTTGCCGGCGAACTGATCAGTTGCAGTCCTGCTGCGCGCCGATCGTCGCGGTCGGCGCCGGATTGACGGCCATTCTCACGCGCACGTCGTCGAAGTCGACGTCACAGTTGTAGGCGAACAGGCCGGCGAAGTTGCCATCCGAGGTCTTCGACGCTGTCCCGATCTGTTGGCCGTCGACGAAGAACGTGATCGCGTTGTCGATGATACGCAGCCGCAGCGCGTACCACATGTCACGCGACACGATGCGATCGAAAGAGCATGCGGCAACGAACAGACCGACACACGCTCGCCACACGCCATCACGGTATCACGCGCTATCGCGCGGCAGGCTCGCTAGAGCTTCGGTGCGATGCCCGAGCGCTGTGCGTTACCGCCCCACGTCGGCCACCCGTGCACGGTCTTGTCCTTGGTGTCGATCGCGACGAGCTTGCCGTCTTCGGTGCCGACGTAGATCCAGCCTTCGTCGACGACAGGTTGCGAGCGCACCGGCGAGCCGACCTTGAACTCGGCCTTGCGCTTGCCGCTACCCGGGTCGAGCTGGATCACGGAGCCGCCGAGCGTGGCGAACAGCACCGACTTGCCGGCCGCGAGCGGCGCGGTGCCGAGAAAGCCGCCTTGCTTCTTCGTATCGCCATCGAGCTTGTACGACCACAGCGTTTTGCCGCTGTCGGCATCGGTCGCGATGACCTCATCACCCATCGTGTTCACACTCTTGTCGGCGAAGCGCAGCACGCGCGAGCCCTGGAACGATTGCATCGACGACACGCTCTCGACGCCGACGCTCTCGAATGCGTAATCCGCCGCGGCTGATGCGGGCGCGCCGCCGGAGAAGCCGTTCGCCGCATCGTCTTCCTTCGCCGCCTTGTTCTGTGCGGTGCTCCCTTGGACCTTCGCGTCGATGTAGTCGGCCTTCTTCGTCGCGGCCTTGTACTTGGTCTGCGGCTCGTTGTGATCGGCGCGGATCACCGACTCCTGCTTGCGATACGCGCCGAGCTCGTCTTTCCAGTACTCGCCGCTCGTGTAGTACATCGACTCGAGACCGTCGTCGGAAAACTGCACGACGGGCGCCGACGTGACCTGCGCCTTCATCGCGTAGCGCACCTTGCCGGTCGCCTGCTCGATCTTGATCACGGTCCCGGTGAACGTGGTGACGTAGACGAACTCGCCGACGGCGACGGGCGCCGACATGACGTCGCTCTCGAGCCACAGCTGCCACAAGATCTTGCCGGTCTTGAGCTCGAACGCGGCGAGCGCGTGCGTGGCCCCGGGCGGGCGCGGCTTGCCCTCGTCCTCGGCCGACTGGGCGGCCGGGTACGACGCGAACACGCGATCGTTCGCGATCGCCGGCGCGCTGGTC
>DASUFX010000604.1:0-5574 GCA_036274355.1 Kofleriaceae bacterium
GGCCGCGCGTCTTCCAGTACGTCTCCCAATCGAAGTGCGGCATCGCCTTCGCAACGCCCGCGCGATCGATCTTGTTGTACGTGCCCTTCGGATCGCGGCGCGCGACCTTGTCCTTCGACACCTTCGCGATCTCGGTCTCGAGCGCGAGGATGTCGGCGGTCTCCTGCTTCGCGGCGTCGGCCTTGTGACCGGCGGCGACGAGCATCGTCGTGACGACTTGCGCGTAGGCATCGCGTACTGCTTTGTTCTGCGGCTCGTCGACGAGGTAGTAGTCGCGATCGGGGACGCCGATGCCGCCCTGATCGATGCCGGCGATCGTGCGCGTCGCATCGGCCGAATCCTCGATCGGGCCGAACTGCCACAGCGTGCCGACGCCGGCCGCTTCGAGCGTCGCGACCGCGCTCGACAGCGACTTCGCATCCTTCACCTTGTTGATCGCGGCGAGTAGCGGCTGCAGCGGCTTGATGCCGGCCTTCGCGATCGCCGCCTCGTCCATGCACGAGCCGTAGAACGCGCCGAGCTTCTGCATCACCGGATCGGTGCCCGGGCTCGTGCGCGCTTTCTCGAGCATGTCGTGCAAGTAGTCATCATTGCGATCCTGGATCGCGACGAAGCTGCGCATCGTGGCCGGCTTGTCCGCCGGGATCTCGGTCTTCGCGATCCAGTTGCCACACGCGAACTGATAGAAGTCGTCGCAAGGATCGGCTTTGCGATCGATCGCTTCGGGATCGAGACCGATCGATGCGAGCGTCGCATTCTTGATCGGCTTCTGCGGACCCTGATCGGCCACCGGCTCGGCAGGTTTGTCGGGCGCCGGCGCCCTGTCCCCGCTCGGCGGCGGTGGCATCGGCTGTGTCGAGGTTGGTTTCCCGGAGCCGCAGGCGGCGGCGAGCAGAATCAGCGAGAGTGCACTGCGCATGATTGTCGTTATCACGCGTGGTTTCTGCGATCTACGCGTGTCGCAGCGGTCGCACGGCGTCGCACGCCGAGAAATTTTCGCAACGGCCTCAGATCGACCGTGTCGATGGCGCGTTCCAGCCAAAGGAGGCTTCATGCGTCACGCCATAGGTCTGTCCGCCGTCATCGCGATCTCGAGCGTCGCGCTGGCGAATCCCGAGTCCGCAAAAGCGCCACCGCAAGCAGCACCGCAAGCAGCAGGGCCGCAACAGCAGGCGGCACCGCCACAACCGGCCAAGAGTCCGGGCTCGCTGTCCGAGACCGCGAAGCTGCTCGAGCCGATTCAGGTCGAGAGCCTGACGCTGACGCCGATCGTCACGACGAAGCAGAAGGTCGACGACGAAAAGCTGCTGGTCCTCGACGAGGCGATGCCGAAGAAGCTCGTGCGCATCCACGAAATGGATGACGAGGACGTCAACAACCTCACGCTCACGAACAAATCCGAGCAGCCGCTGTTCCTGCTCGCCGGCGAAGTGATCATCGGCGGCAAGCAAGACCGCATCATCGGCCGCAATACGATCGTGCCGCCGAAGAAGACGTTGAGCGTGCCGGTGTTCTGCGTCGAGCACGGCCGCTGGGACAACAAGACGAAGGAGTTCACGACCGCCAAGGCACTCGCGCACGGCCGGCTGCGCGGTAGCGCGAACTTCGATACCCAGAGCGACGTCTGGAAGGAAGTCGCCGCGAAGAACGAGCTCCGTAAGACGACATCGTCGACCGACACCTATCGCAAGGTCGCGACGCAGCAGTCGGACGGCACGCTCGCGAAGTGGGAGAAGCAAGTCGACACCGCGCTCGGCAAGCTCGGCGATGCCGACAAGGCGAAGCTCGTCGGCTTCGCGGTGTCCCTGAACGGCAAGGTCGCGACCGTCGACGTGTTCGATAACCCGACGCTGTTCAAGAAGCTGCAGGGCAAGCTCGTGCGCAGCTACATCACCGAAGCGATCGATGTGAAGAAAGAAAAGAACATCAAGGCGCCGACCACGAAAGACGTCACCGACTTCATCGCCGACGCCGAGAAGGCGCAAGAAGAGGACGCGTACTCGACCGACCTCGCCGACACGCGCACGAAGAAAGGCAGCAAGTCGGCGAAGGCGCGCGTCATGTACAAGGCCTCGAAGAGCGCAGGTGCTGGGGCCGCGGACGCAGCGCCCGCAGCCGCCGAGGGCAAGGCGGTCTTCGAGTCATATCAAGCGCGTTGATCGCGAGGCGCAGCCGTTTGTTGCGGTGGTACACCGGTGCCGTGCGCACGCGCACGGTTCATCGATCGCGAGACTTCGAAGACCCACAGCGGCACGTGATAGCGTCGATGCGTCGGAGGTCGCATGCGCTGTACCGCGTTCCTCGTGTTGCTGTTGCCTGCCGTCGCGTTCGCTCAGTCGTCAGGTCCATCGGATCCGGCGTCGAATCCCTCCGATCCGACGCCAGACCCGACGGTATCGACTGCACCGGGCGCCACCGCACCAAACCCGAACCCGCCGCAACCCGTCGACGACGCGAGCACGATGCTTCCGAATCCGGCGGATCCGGGCAGTGCACCCGATGGCTATCGCCGATTGCAGCCCTCGCCCACGTATCCGCCACCGCGTGGCCATAACCTGCCGACAGCGACGGACGAGCAATACACACCGCCGGAGCCTCCACATAAAGGCAGGACGTTCGAAGCGGGCGTTGGCATGGGTTGGCAGCATGTCGCGGACGACGACGCCGAGCCGTTCACGCAGCGTGTTCCTTGCCTCAGCGTTGGTGTTGGCGGATGGATGGCTCCTGCGGCCGCGATCACCCTGCGGTTGTCAGCCATCTCCTCCGATCCGCCGCATAGCAGTGGGCTTGTCGTGCAGGCTCTTCTCGGACCCGCGCTTCAGTTATGGCCTTCAGATTCGATTTGGTTGGGTGCCGGCGTGGGCCTTGCTTTCTTACGAAAGACAAACGACACCGACACGGCGGCGAGCGTCGGCTTCGAGGCGCGCGCGGGTTACACGTTCAATCGCCACGGCAAGCATTCGATCAACGCATCGATCGAGATGCTCACCGCGCGGTTCACGAACGACGACTCGTCCCTCCATTTCACGGGGCGGATGACAAGCGTCGGCGTGCTGCTCGGCTACCAACTTCTATAGCGAGCGCGCGTGTTCATCGAGCAAGTGTTGCTCGTGTTGTTACAGCGACGCGACGCGATCGCTGAACAATGATTCTGTAACAATCAATTGAATATCGATACGTTGTGGAGCAATGCCTCGCAACAGTGACAGTTTTGCGCAGTCGATTGTTACCTTCACGACTTGTGCAATTTGCTCGCGCTCGACGGTAACGCGCGTGTGGAAGCTCACGATCGCGCGCTGGCATGCGTCGTGATGATGCGCTCGCGCATGACAAATCGAGGCGTCGTCGTCGGGATGTTGGTGGTGAGCACTTCGCTCGTGGCTGTGGACTCTTCACGCGCGGCTGCGGAGCCGTTGCCGGGCGTCGTCTGGCAGAACCGCGTGCTCGCGCATCCGCAAAACGCATCTCCGTTAACGTCGGTGTCACATATTCTTTATCTGAATGACTGCAAGAACAACAGTTGTCGAGTCAGTCCGGGAGCCGACAATTCTCTGACCAATCGTTCGAGCATCGCGCAGAGCACGGTCACACTGCCGGCGTATCCGTACAGCGACGCGCACTGGAGCTCGCTCGTCGCGTGCGTGCGCGAGACGTTCGCGCCGTTCGACATCGCCATCACGACAACCGACCCCGGCACGATGACGTCGCACTTCGAGGTCATGATCGGTGGCAGCTCCGGCAACCTGAGCCCGGGCTCGCAGTGGGGCGGCGTCGCGCCGTACATCGGTTGCGGCGCGACCGAGAACAACGTCATCAGCTTCGTTTTCCCCCAGACGTCGAGTGACCTCGATTATCTGTGCGCGGTCGTCGCACAGGAGGCCTCGCACGTCTGGGGGCTTGACCACGAGCTCAACGCGAAAGATCCGATGACGTATCTCGATCTGCTCGCCTCGAAACGCTTCCAGGACGAGGCGTCGTCGTGCGGCGAGAGTCTCGGCGCGCCTCGCTACTGCAACTGCGGTGGCTCGACGCAGAACAGCAAGCGCTACCTGCTCGACACGTTCGGCCCATCGACGCCGCCGTCGCTCGCGATCACGTCGCCACTCGAAGGTCAGTGGCTAAAGCCCGGGTTCACGGTCACGGCCGAGCTGACATCGAGCGTCGGCGGCAAAGCCGGCGAGCTCGCGGTCGACGGCGTGAGCGTCGAGTCGACGACGACCTCGCCGTTCATGTTCACCGCGCCGAGCGACCTCATCGGCGGTTCTCACGCTGTCACGGTCTCAGCGACGGATCTCGCGAACCGCGCCGCGATGGCCACGGTGAACGTCAACGTCATGGCGCACTGTAATGCCGTCGAGCCGTGCACCAGTGGGTCGTGCCTCGGCGGCTACTGCGTACCCGACGCGAGCGTTTCCGGTGGGCTCGGCGCGACGTGCACGGCCGCTGATCAATGCATCACCGGTCTGTGCGTGACGAACGGCGGCGAGTCACTGTGCACGGGCGCGTGCGACGCGGGCGACACGTGCCCGGCTGGCTTCGAGTGCATCGCGACCGCGTTCGGCGCCGCGTGCTGGCCCGACGATGACGATCATGGAGGCAGTGGTGGTGGAGGAGGTGGCTGCAACGCGAGCGGCGGCGCATCATGGATGTCGCTCGCGTTTGCAGCGGGGGTGTTCGTGCTCGCGCGTCGCCGCCGTAGGTCTTGATCGAGCGTCGCTGCTAATCGATCGCTGCCGCGAATCGTTGCAGCACACGCGTCACCCATGTGGGTCCTGGCGCGTCACGCCGCGTGGCAAAAGTCTGCCGATCTCTTCTCTCGCCACATTTTGCCTGGACACTGCGATCGGCTGTGACTAGCGTGGGCCGGATGCGTCACCTCGCTTTGCTTGCCGTGTTCCTTCCCGCAGTCGCACTCGCGCAACCTGGTCCGCCGCCGCCACCGCCGCCGCCGCCCGGCACGCCGGCCCCGGCCCCCACGGCTGATCCGGCCGCTCCGGCTCCTGCGCCAGCACCTGCTCCGGCACCCGCGCCGGCACCTGCGCCGCCTCCGGCGGGCGGTTACTACCAACCGGTGCAGCCGGTGTACGGACCGCCGCCGCAACCGGTGAGCTTGAAAAACGGCATGACGTTCGAGGCGAACCTCGGCCTTGGCTGGATGACGTCATCGGAGGCCGACGACACGTCGGACCTCGGCATCGGTGGTTTGAGCCTTGGCGTCGGTGGTTGGGTTAGCCCGCAGATCGCGATTACCGGGCGTCTTGCCGGCGTGACGCTCAGCGAGAACAGCGCGACGCTCAGCAACATCTTCCTTGGCCCGTCGCTCCAGTACTGGGTCAACGACAACTTCTGGCTCGGCGGTGGCATCGGACTCGGCATCCTCGCGGCCGACTGCGACGGCTGTCAGAGTGACAGCATCACCGGCTTCGGCTTCGACATGCGCATTGGCTACACGTTCTCGGTCACCAGCGAGAACACGTTCAATGCGTCGTTCGAGCTAAACCCGGAGCATTACAGCGAAAACGGTGGCTCGGCGACGATCACGGGTATCGGGATTCTGCTCGGGTACCAGCACCT
>DASUFX010000605.1:0-4017 GCA_036274355.1 Kofleriaceae bacterium
GCTGACCTTGTTCTCGCGGCCGGTGAGCACGGCGCGGATGGCGGCGTCGTGCGCGGGCTCGAGATGATTGTTGACGAGGCACACGTGGCGCACGCCCGACGCGAGCAGGCCGTCGCAGATCGCACCGACGTATGCGGTCAGGACGTCGGCAGGGATCGAGACCGCGCCCGCGAAACCCGTCGCACACTCGGTGACGCCGTAGCTGACGGCCGGCGCGATCACGCCGACCATCGTGCCGCGCTTTTCGAGGAGCTCGCACGCGCGCAGGCAGGCGGCGGCCGAGATGATGACGTCGGTACCGAGCCCGAGATGCGGACCATGCGGCTCCGTGGAGCCGATCGGCACGAGCGCGATCACGCCCTTCTTGCCGCCGGTGAGCTGTTCGAGCGATGCGGTCGTGTGGCGGGCCAGGAACTTCTCGGTCACTCGCTTGCTAGCTCTCCGCGCTTTTCACGCTCGATGAGGAGTTTCTTGTCGACCTTGCCGCGATCGTTCTTCGGCAGGTCGTCGACGAACAGGACCCAACGCGGGTACTTGTGCTTGGACAGCCTAGCTTGCACGTGGGCTTTCAGCTCGTCGGCCAGTGCACGTTTGTCGCGTTCGCGCGCGTCCGGGCGAAGCACCACGATCGCCTTTGGCTTCGTGAGGCCCTGGTCTTCTCCGGGGATGACCGCGACGACCGAGACAGCCGGGTGCGCGAGCAGGCAGTCTTCGACCTCGCGCGGCGCGACGAACACGCCACCGACCTTGAACAGATCGTCGGCGCGACCCTGGAAGTACAGGTAGCCCGCCTCGTCGATCGAGAACAGATCGCCGGTGCGGCACCAGTGACCATGGAACGTCTTCCATGATTTCTCGCGATCGCGGAAGTAGCCCTGCGAGACCGAGTCGCCCTTGACCCACAGCACACCGATGTCGCCGCGCGGCAGCTCGGGCGCCCCCGGACCGTCCGCGTCCTCGGCGAGGATCTTGAGCTCGTAGCCTTCGACGGCGCGGCCGAGCGTGCCGGGCTTCACGTCGCCCGGACGGTTACTGCAGTAGATATGGAACATCTCGGCCGAGCCGATGCCGTCGTAGATCTCGCCACCGAAGCGTTCGACGAAGCGGCGCATCAGCGGCTCGGGCAGCGCTTCGCCGGCGGAGAAGTGAAACCGCACGGTCGACAGATCGAGGCCCGGTTCGCCACGCGCGCGGCGCTCGTCGTCGAGATCGAGGATCTTGCCGAGCATGGTCGGCACGTTCGTGACGACGGTTGCCTTGTAGCGCTGGATCGCGGCGGTGATCGATTCGGCGGTCGGTCGCTCGCTGAACAGGCCGACCGTCGCGCCGACGGCGAATGGGAACCAGAGGTTGGTGCCGGTCGCGTAGCCGAAGAACAGCCGCGGCACGCTGACCGTGACGTCGTCCTCGCGCATGCCGATCGTGCGCTTCGCGAACACCTCGGTGTTGAACGCGAAGTCGCGATGCGTGTGCATGTTCGCTTTGGGCTTGCCCGTCGAGCCGGAAGTGAACAGCCAGATCGCTTGATCGTCGCGATGGATCTTCGGCAGCGGGATGTCCGAATTCTTGCCGAGCTCGATCGCGTACTCGAGCGTGCCGGGCTCGCCCGGAAGCGGCTCGGGATCGTCGCCGGTCGCCGCGTCGGGGGAATCCATGATGATCGCGCCGGCTCGCCGTTCCTTCGGCATGACCTGGGCGAGCGCTTTCACGATCGTGGGTGTCGTGATCACGAACGCTGCGCGCACGTATTCGATCACGTACGCGAGGTCCTCGATGGGAGACTGCGGATTGCCCATCGTGACGACGCCACCTGCCGCGAGCGTGCCGAAGATGCTCCAGACGAACGGCGGCGTATCCGGCAGCACGATGTACACGCGCTGTTCGGGCTTGAGTCCCGCCTTGATCAGCGAGCGGGCGAGCGCCCGCGACCGCTCGGCGACGTCGGCGTAGGTGTACGAGCGTTCACCGAACCGCAACGCGACTCGGTTGCCTTTGCCTTCCTTCAGGCGATCGAACAGCCAGTAATCGGCGAGGTTGAAGTCGTCTGGAAACCGGACGTCGCTCATCGTGCAAGTTCCTTCGCGAGCGCACGACCGATGATCGTGCGCTGGATTTCACTGGTGCCTTCGTAGATCCGCAGCGGCCGGATCGCGCGATAGAGATGCTCGACGATGTGCCCGGCCATCACGCCGCGGCCGCCGAACAGCTGCACTGCGCGATCGATCACGCGCTGGGCCGCTTCCGTCGCGCCGAGCTTCGCGATCGAGACCTCGGTCGTCACCCGCTCGGCTGTCGTGTCCTTGCGATGCGCCGCGCGCAGCACGAGCAAGCGCGCCGTATCGAGGTCGACCGCCATGTCGGCGATGTGCGCCTGCACGAGCTGTTGCTCGGCGAGCGGCTTGCCGAACTGGATGCGCTTGGTGACAAACGCGATCGCCTCGTCCATCGCCCGGCGCGCCATACCGACCGCGGCCGCACCGACCGACACGCGGAACGCGTCGAGCGTTTGCATCGCAAGCTTCATGCCCTGCCCTTCGGCACCGATGCGCGCCGATTCCGGCACGAAGACATTACGCAGCCCGAGCGCACCGATCGGATGCGGAGCTGTCGCCACGAGCGGCATCACGGTGACGCCCTTGGTGTCGAGCGGCACCCAGAACGCCGAGAGGCCCTGCGCGCCGCGGCTCTGATCCGTCGAGGCGAACACGGTCGCGTGATCGGCGATGCCGAGGTTCGAGATGAACAACTTGTCGCCATTCAGCTCGTAGCCACCGGGGCGGGGAGCCGCGTGCGTCTGGATCGACGCGACATCGCTGCCCGCCTCCGGCTCCGTCACGGCGAAGGCGGCGACCTGCTGGCCGCGCGCAAACGCATCGACCTGCGCGCGCTGCTCTGGGCTGCCGGCGAGCAAGATCGAGTGCACGCCGAGGCCTTGCACCGCAAAGATCGAATCCGCGCGCGCCGAGTGATAGCCGAGCATCTCGCGCGTGAGGCACAGCGAGCGTGCGTCCGTCTTGCCGCTCGCTGGCGCGACGAGCTCGAACAAGCCGCTCTTCGCAAACGCCGCGACCGCTGCACGATCGCGCGCCGGCTCGTCGGCAGCGAGCTCTGCCTCGGCGAACGAGGCCGCCGCTGCGCGCAACCGATCGGCGAGCGCCACGTGGGTGGCGTCGAAGAACATCGGCAGGTCGTCGGTCGAAAGCCGCATGACTATTTCGCGCCGACAAAGTGCGGCGGCCGCTCTTCCTTGAACGCCGCGTGCGCTTCGCCGAAGTCCGGGTGCTGCATGCACAGCGCCTGCGCTTGCGCCTCGGCTTCGATCGCGGCGGCCAGGGGCATCGTGTGCTCGCTCTCGAGCATCTGCTTCGTCATCGCGTGCGCGAACGCCGGACCGGCGGCGAGCTTTGCGGCCCATTCCTGCGCGAGCGCGAGCGCCTTGTCACCGTCCTCGACGATGCGATTCGCGAGACCGATCTTCGCGGCATGCTCCGCGTCGATCACGTCGCCGAAGAACAACAGCTCGCTCGCGTGGCCGAGGCCGACGATGCGCGGCAACAGGTACGTCGCGCCCATGTCGGCGCCGCACAGGCCGACCTTCGGGAAGATGAAACCGAACTTCGCGGTGGCGGCGACGATCCGCATGTCACACGCGCACGCGATCACCGCGCCAGCGCCGACCGCGATGCCGTTGATCGCGCCAACGATCGGCCGGCGGCACTTGCGCATTGCCGCGATCAGCCGCCCCGTGGCGCGCGTGAAGGACACGAGTCCGGGCGTATCTCGCCCGAGCAGGTGCTTGATGATGTCGTCCTGATCGCCACCCGAGCAGAAGCCTTTGCCTTTGCCGGTGATGACCACCGCCCGAACCTCGTCGGTCCGATCGAGCTGCTCGAAGACCTCGGCCAGCTCGCGATAGATCTCGAAGGTGAGCGCGTTGAGACGATCCGGCCGATCGAGGGTGATCGTCGCCACCCCAGCAGCCAGCTCGAGCGAAAACGTCTGCGCCGTCGGCAGTCC
>DASUFX010000606.1:0-3511 GCA_036274355.1 Kofleriaceae bacterium
TGAGCTCGATGACGGCGGCGGAGATCTCGACGAGTTCTCCGAGAAGATCACGAAGGCGAAGATGCCCGAGGAGGCCGAGAAGGTTGCCAAGAAGCAGCTCGATCGCCTCAAGGGCATGCAGCCGTCGAGCGCGGAGTACACGGTCACGCGCACGTACCTCGAGTGGCTCGTCGAGCTGCCGTGGTCGATCTCGACCGAGGATCACATCGAGCTCGCCGAGGTGCGCAAGTGCCTCGACGAGGATCACTACGATCTCGACAAGGTGAAGAAGCGCATCGTCGAGTACATGGCGGTGCGCAAGCTCAAGAACGACAAGAAGGGCCCGATCCTGTGCCTCGCGGGCCCGCCGGGCGTCGGCAAGACGTCGCTCGGTCGCTCGGTCGCGCGCGCGATCGGCCGCAAGTTCGGCCGCATTTCGCTCGGCGGCGTGCGCGACGAGGCCGAGATCCGCGGTCACCGCCGTACGTACGTCGGTTCGCTGCCGGGTCGCATCGTGCAGGGCATCAAGAAGGCGGGCACCAATAACCCGGTCTTCGTGCTCGACGAGATCGACAAGCTCGGTCACGACTTCCGCGGTGATCCGGCGAGCGCGCTCCTCGAGGTCCTCGACCCCGAGCAGAACAACACGTTCTCCGATCACTACCTCGAGGTGACGTTCGACCTGTCGAAGGTCCTCTTCATCGCGACGGCGAACCAGCTCGATCCGATTCCGTGGGCACTGCGCGACCGTCTCGAGATCATCGAGCTGCCCGGTTACACGCGGCAGGAGAAGAAGCAGATCGCGCGCAAGTTCCTCGTTCCGAAACAGCTCGACGATCACGGCCTCACGAATGATCGATGCGAGATAACCGACGACGCGATCTTCGAGATCGTCGACAGCTACACGCGGGAAGCCGGCGTCCGTAACCTCGAGCGCGAGATCGGCAGCGTGTGCCGCGCGGTCGCGGTGAAGGTCGCCGAGGGTCAAGCGAAAGAGCACGAGGTCGTCAACGGTCCGGTCGTCGAAGAAGTCCTCGGCCCGAAGAAGTTCGTCAGCGAAGTCGCGGATCGCACCAGCGAGCCGGGCGTCGCGACGGGCCTCGCGTGGACGAGCGTCGGCGGCGACATCCTGTTCATCGAAGCGACGAAGATGCCGGGCAAGGGCAAGCTGACCCTGACTGGTCAGCTCGGCGATGTGATGAAGGAGTCGGTGACCGCAGCGCTGTCGTTCGTGCGTGGTCGCGCGGCGCAGCTCGGTCTCGATCCGGGCAACTTCCTCGAGAACACCGACCTCCACGTTCACGTGCCCGCGGGCGCGGTGCCGAAGGACGGTCCGTCCGCAGGCATCACGATGTACACCGCACTGGTCTCGCTGTTCACCGGCGTGCCCGTGCGTTCGGACGTCGCGATGACCGGCGAGATCACGCTGCGCGGCAACGTGCTGCAGATCGGCGGCGTGAAGGAGAAGCTGCTCGCGGCTCACCGCGCCGGCATCAAGCGCGTGATCATTCCTGACCGGAACATGAAGGATCTGATCGACGTCCCCGAAGAAGTGAAGGGCGAGATGGAGATCCTCAGCGTGCGCCGCATGGATGAAGTGCTGGCGATCGCGCTCAAAGATCCGCCGCAGGCGATCATCGACATCGCGAAAGCCGCGCAAGTCGACGATCACCCGCGCGCGTAGCGGGTATCCGCAGCTCGCGCGCCGTTAGCTCGGTTGGCGGTCGCGGCCGAACGGGTCGCCTTTGAGCGACTCGGTGTGCAGTGCGCATTGCCACTTGCCGTTGCGCCGCACCCAGACGCTCGCGTCGAATGCCTCGAGCGTCGTCGTCTGGCCGTCGACGATCAGTTCTTCGCGCACCGGGTAGGCGACGATCGCGACGTTGTCGGCGACCTGGCGCACCTTGAACTTCTTGTCGTCGAACGCATACGTCTTGAGCTCGTAGCTCGCGGCTTGCAGCATCTTGCCGAGCTGCTCGCGATCGATCGCGCCGACGCCCTGCGAGCCGACGACGATGCATGACTCGTCACTCAGGCTGATCGCCTCCTCCGTATCCTTGTGCTGCACGGCATCCCAGTAGCGACGTTCGAGTGCCAGCATCTCCTGGTTGATGTTGCTCATAGATCCTCCGAACCAACGAGCAGCAACTCGCGGACCACTGCGTGCAAGCTCACGATCTCGGGTGTGCTTTGAGCTGCGCATCGAGCCGGGAGTCGTTGCGGCCATCCTGACAATCGTCGACGAACAGCTTCGCGTCGCCGAACGAGATGTCGAACGCTTCGCGCAGCGCGCGGTGGAGCTGGATCATGTTGGCGCCGGCGCGACGTTCCTCGCGAAGGTGGGCGGCGATGCTCTTGCCCGCGCGGTGCGCCTCGCGCAGCACGCGCGGTCGATCCCAATCGGCGCGCTTATCCGCAATCCGTGGCGTGATCTCGCGATCGAGCTCGGCATCATCGATCTCGCCGCGCCGCCACTGCGCGAGCGGTGCAAGCTTGTCAAAGCTCCACAGGTCGAACGCGTCCTCGAACGCCACCATTAGCGCGCGCGGGCTCAGTGCCGGCACCTCGGCGACGAGCTGTTTCGCGATCTCTGGCGCGCGACACAACGAGCGCAGTGCGGTCGCGCGCACCTCGTCGATCGGTGGCAGCTCGCGCGGATAGGGCGCGCCGAGCGTTCCGTTGTCGACGAGCGTATCGCCATCGAACAGCCGCAGCGTGAGCGGACGGGCGGCGAACTGGGCGGCGAGCCGGCGATGCAGCGCGAACCGCGCCTCGGTTCCCGAGTCGGCCATCACGTGCTCGTTGCCGCGCGCGTCGTTCTGCTTGCCGCCGTCGGTCCACCAGCTCGCTTCCCAGCGCAGCGGATACGCTACGAGCGGACCCTTCGTCTGCGCGCGGATCCAGGCCGACTCTCCCCACCCGCCATGGTCCTCGATCGGCGGACCGTGCAGCGGCAGGCCAAGCTCGGCGGCGACGGCGCTGGCGATTCGATAGGCCTCTTCGCGCTGGTCGAGCGTTTCGGCAGCGAAGCGATGCAGTGGCAGCGTCGAATACCGGCTGTGTGCCGGTCCCGGGCGCTCGACTATGACGTGGAGCTCGTAGAGCCAGCGCAAATCGTCGTCGTCGCCGGCCAGCTCCCATTGCAGCTCGAGGCCGATCCGCGCCGCAACCTCGCGGACCGCACTGACCAGCGCCTCGACGGACATGACCGGCTCATCATGGCACCTGTGGCATGGGCGCCCGCGGGTCCGGAGCAGGGTTCAACCGCGCGCCTGCGAAACACCGGACGGGTCTTCGGCGTTGACCTCCCAGAATGCCTGGGTCTGTAGCTACCAAAGTTGGGGGCGTGTCTTGACGGCCCTTTGGGGGCTCCTTAGGTTGCCCAGCAAACAAATCCCGCATTCGAGGAACAACAAGTCATGGGCAAGATCATCGGCATCGACCTGGGCACCACGAACTCCGTGGTCGCCATCATGGAGGGCAAGGAGCCCAAGGTCATCGCAAACGAGGAAGGCGCGCGCCTGACTCCGTC
>DASUFX010000607.1:0-15625 GCA_036274355.1 Kofleriaceae bacterium
GATCACCTACTGGGTGACGCGCGCGATCAAGGTCGGCGCCGCTCGGGAGCGGCCGTACGTGCATTTCACCAGCGAGCGCGGCGGCGAAGACAACCTGTCGTTTCCGTCGGGTCACACATCGCACGCGTTCGCGCTGGCGGCGAGCGCGGGCATGATCGCGCACGAACGCGGCTACAAACTCGAGCCGTACGTCTGGGCGAGTGGCATGACCATCGCCACACTCACCGGCTATCTACGTATCGCCGCCGACCGTCACTATCTGACCGACGTGGTCGTCGGCGCGTCGATCGGTGTGTCAGCAGGGCTCACCGTGCCATTCTTGATGAGACGCACTAACGCAATCGTCGTCCCGAGTGGAACGGGCGTAGCGTTCGTCGGCGAATGGTGATGCTACGGTTTTCGAACCGTGCGGCACTTGATCTCGATCGTAGTGCTCGCGAGCAGTGTCGCGCACGCGGCGCCGCCCGAGCCGAATGGTGCGCATCCGCGCATGCTTCTCGACGCCGAGCTGCGTGGGCAGTGGAAGGCGATGGCGAAGCTGTCGGCCGGACCGGTCGTCGGCGCGATCCGTCTGTGTGAAGACGCGCGCACGACGAACGATCACGACCGTGCGCAGTACCAGGGCTCCGAGTGGGCGCGCATGCTCCAGGCGTGTCTCGTCGCGTGGGCCGCGACGGATCGCAACGAGGACGCCGCGACGGCGATCCGGTTCTTCACCGCGCTGCTCGACGATCGCGACACGATCGGCGACGGTCTCGGCGGCGATACAGCGGCGCGGCGCGACAGCGGCTATGCGCTGCGCAACCTCGGCCCGTACACCGCGCTCGCGTACGACTGGCTCTACAACCATCCGCTGATGACGCCCGAGCTCAAGGAGCGCGCGCGTCAGCGCTGGAAGGCGTGGCTCGCTTGGTATCGCGACAAGGGCTATCGCGCGACGAACCCGGGCTCGAACTATCACGCCGGGTATCTGATCGCAGCGACGACGATCGCGATCGCGCAAGCCGGCGACGCCGCCGCCGACGGCACAGCGCTGTGGCAGCACGTGGCTGATCAAATGTGGAACCGCGAGATGGCCGCCGCGCTCGCCGAAGAAGGCGTGCTCGCCGGTGGCAACTGGCCCGAAGGCTGGCAGTACGGGCCGCTATCGGTCGCCGAGTACTCGCTCGCTGCGCGGGTGGTGAAGCGCGCCGGCGTCGACGTGCCCGGCATCGAGACGTGGCTATCGTCGCTGCTGCGCCATCACGTGTACGCGCTCTCGCCGAGCGATGCCATGTATGCGACCGGTGACTCCGAAGACAGCGACAGTGCGAACCTGCCGCCGAACGTTCTCACGCTCGACGCAGTCGCACTCGGTGACGCGTCGGCGCAGGACAAGCGCTGGGCGCGCGGCGAGCTCGCACGGCTCAAGCTCACCGATCGCAACTACTTCCTCTACAACGCGCTCGCGACGGTCGGCGAGAAGCCGACGCTGCCGCCGCGCTCGGTGTGGCCAACCTGGTACCTGTCCGCGAACACCGGAACGCTGTACGCGCGCACGCGCTGGGACGACACGGCGATCTGGTTCGTCAGCGAGTGCCACGCGACGATCGATACCGACCACCGCCATCCGAGCGCGGGCACGTTTGCACTGTCGCGTGGCCGCGACGACGTCATCGTCGATCCGTCGCCGTACGGATCGGCGTCGACGCTCACCAGCAACGCACCGACGGTCGCATCCGCGCAGTTGCCGGCGGACTACATCCCGAGCCAAGGCTCGTGGAGCGTGAAGACCGGCTACGACTTCGTCACGCAACGCGCGAGTGGCGTCGTCGCCGCGCGCTGCGACTACTCGGATCAATACAAGTTCCAAGATCGGCCGAGCGACGTGCCCGATGCGTTCCGCGATTTCGTGCTGCTACCGAGCACCGACGGGCGCGATGCCGCGCTGCTCGTGATCGATCGCGCGACGACCGGCAGCGATGATCGCGGCATGAACCTGCGCTTCCGCACGCCGGGCAAGCTCGCGCTCGCCGGTGACGTCGGCACGGCGACCGTCGGCAGCACGAAGCTCGCGATCACGAGCGTCACGCGCAGTGCACCAGGCACGACCGAGATTGGCGTGCCGACCGATGGGAAGGATTGCTATCGCGAAGGCATCGCGAAGGGTCGCTGCAATGCGGCGCGTGTTCCGGTCACCGACTACCGCGTGCTGATTCCGGGCCCCGCGCCCGTCGGTGTTCACGTGATCAGCGTGACCGGTGACAAGGGCCGGCCAGCGACGGCAACGCCGCTGTCCGGCAAAGGCTGGGCGGGCGTCCACATCGTCGGGCTGCGCGACGCGACCGTCGTGTGGCGTACGCGCGGCAGCGGCGCACTCGATTACAGCGGCCCGCCGGGCACGCACGTGATCCTCGACGGTCCGGACGTCAACGCGAACGTCACCGCACAGCGCGACGCGAAAGGCTGCGCGGTCCATGTCACGGGTGGCGGCACCCTGCCCGCGCGCCCGCTCGTGATCGCCGTCGATGCCGAGTGTCGCGTCAAGCTCGATCCCGAGGCGCCGGCTGCATCGGCGCTCGGCACGCGCGCACGCGGCACCAAGATTCCGGGCGGCATGAGCGACGCGCGCTCGCCGCGCTCGGGTTGCTGCGGTGCCGAAGCAACGCCGGGCTCGGCGTTCGCGATGGCGCTCGTCGTGCTCGCGATCTTGTTCCGCCGCAGAAAAGGGGTCTGACCGTCTGACCCCGTTTTCCGTTTTTCCCCTAGTTCACGCGGACGGGAGCCGTACGCGCGTTGATCAGCGCCGGCTTGTCGGGCGCGGGCTTGCGGATCTTCCCGATGCGTACCCAGTAGGTCTGGCCGCGCTTGAGCGTCCAGCGCTCGTCGGGCGTGCGGAAGTCTTGGCCGCCGAAGCTCGGCCGTTCGCCGGGAAGGTTGAGCAGCGCGAAGATCGGATTGCCAAGCTCGTCGGCGACGGGCCAGCCCTCGCCTGGCATCACCGGTTGGTTCGGGCCGGTCAGCATGAAGTAGACGGCGTCGCCGTCCTTTGCGACCGAGATGGTTCGCGAGCCTTGCGCGAGGTTACCGTTCTGGATCTCGTGGCCCGGCTGCGCAGGCGGATCCTTGATGTCACTCGGCGGCGCGGGCGGCAGCGGGGTGACCGCGTCGACGGCCCAGAACCAGCGCTTCTGCTCGTCGAGGGTCCACGCGCCGCCGAGTGCGACGCGATCGCCCTGCTTCGCCTTGTCGGCGAATTTTCCGAGCGCGACGCGAATCGCGAGCGAGCCGTTGCCCTCGGTGTCGTCGACGAGCCACACGTAGTCGCTCGCCACGAGGCCGGCATCGATCAGCTTCGCGTTGACACCCGCGTCGGGTGCGGGAGGCGGCGTCGGCCCGAGCACCATGATCGGCGTTCCGACGGTGCCGTAGACGACGCCGTGCTGACCGCGGCGCGCGAGATACTGCGCGCGATCGATCGCGGCTTGCCATGCGGAGACGGCGCCGAGGTCGGCGAGCACCTTGCCCGGATCGGGCGGCTCGGGCTCGCGCACCGGCTCTTCGCTCGCGTCGATTGGCGGCGCCTCGACTTTGACGACGCGCGCGTCCTTCGGAGGTGGTGGTGTCTCGTCGCCTTTCGACTGACACGCGACGACCGCGAGCACGAGGAGACAGCGCTTCACCATGCGAACGTGCCGGCGAGCTCGGCGATTGGCGCGAGGCCTGCGGCATCGACGTCGTCGAACGCGGCGACCTCGTAGCTGTCGAGATCGAGCACCGCGACGACGCGACCGTTCTGGACGATCGGCACCACGATCTCGCTGCGACTTCCGGCGTCGCACGCGATGTGGCCCGGGAACTTCTCGACGTCGGGCACGATCACGGTGCGCCTCTCGGCCGCTGCCGTGCCGCAGACGCCGCGGCCAAACGCGATCCGCACACACGCGATCTTGCCCTGGAACGGACCGAGCACGAGCTCGTCGCCGCGCCGGATGTAGAAGCCGACCCAGCTCGCGATCGGTAGCAGCTCGCGCAATGCCGCGGCGATGTTGGCGAGGTTTGCGATCAGATCCGGCTCGCCGTCGACGAGCGAGGCGAGCTGCGGGAACAGCTCGCGATAGCGGCTCGCTTTGTCCGATGCCGAGATCGCCAGCGTTTCCGCCATAAGGTCGTTCTAGCCTGCCGCGAGCTGGCGCGCTGCATTGAGCGCGCGCGGCAAGCCGAACGGGCTCGCGCGCAGCTGCAGGATCAGGAAATCACCTTCGGTCGACATGCCCGACACCTGCACGACCGGCGTCAGCGTACCGAGGATGCCGCGTACGCGGTCGTTCGCGGCGATCTTCGGGTTCTGCATGAGGTCGAGCACGATGACGTCGTCGTGCGCTTCGACGAGCACGGCCGGACGCTTCGGCATGAACTTGGCGAGGTTGCCCGGCTTGCTAAGATCGAGCGCACCCGACTTGATGAGACCGGCGACCGGCGTGAACGACTCGCCGAGCACCTTCATGTTGACGTCGGAGAGGCGCAGCGAGACGCGGAACTTCTCTTCGCCGACTTCGATCGTATCGACACGAATCGAAGCACCCGCGCGCACCGTTGTGCCCATGAGATCGACGGTCGCACCGATGCCGATCGCAGGCGGCCGCGGCGTGATCGTGACGTCCTGCGGAGCCTTCTTGGACGGCGGCGTGTTCGCGATGAACCAACGCAACGCATCGAGCGGCACCGCGATCCGCATGCCGAGCGCGTGGCGCGCCATGCTCAGCATGGTGGTGGGATTCTTGGCGATGAAGCGTCCGGCGGAACGCAGCGCTGCACGAAGCGGGAGAGCCATCCCTCGATGTATATCAGCGAACCGTCACTAAAACACCACTGCACGCAACGGGTTGAATAGCAGCGTACCGACGACGGGTTTACCGTCGACGAGCGTGGCGAATGCCGTCCCGGGAGCCGCGTCATCGGGTAAGTGAATGCGCCGCAGCGGATCACCGCGCCTGGGTTCGACAACGAGAAGCTCGCGCAGCCCCGGCCCGTATTGAACGACAAGCGGGCTGTCGCCCGGACCGCGCGGCGCGGGAGTGATCGGCGCATCGAGTGCGTAATCGTTGCGCGTCCGTAGAGCGCCAGTCAGCTCGTATAGGGTGTATTGCCAGCTCGCCAGCATCGGCGGCGGCTCTGGCCAAGGCTTCGGCAAGACCGGCGGATCTTCGGCCGGATCGCGCGGTGGCGGCGGCGGACCGCGGCGGGCCGGCGCCGGCAATTTCGGCGCGCCCGGGCCGAGCTGCGCCGGAGGCACCGGTCCACCCGGCGCCTGGCCGGTCACGACGTCGCCGCTCGCACCCCAGAGCAGATCCAACCCGGGCATCGCGACGATCGCTGCGGTGCGCGCATCGACCCGATACGCATCGCCGTCTTCGAGTGCGACAAGCACGCCGTCGCCGGCCGGCACGAGCGCCGCAACCGCGCCGGCGACTGCGAGCGTCCATGCCGGCACCATCTGAACGCGCGGCAGCCGCGCCATCACGAGGCCGCGCTGAAACACGACGACCATCGCCATGCCGTCGACATCGAGCGCCGCTGCGCGCATCGGGCCGCCGTCATCGCTCGTGTACGTCGCGAGTACCTTGCCATCGCGACCGTCGAGCACGTGCACCCGATCGGCGTCGAACACGAGCACGACATCCGCCGCCGCTTGCATCGCATCGACGTTGGTGCCGTGCCATTGCCAGAGCGGACTCCCGTCGCGCGTCGTCGCGAACACGGTCGCGCCTTTGCTATCGCGCGCCGCACATGCAACGAACGCGCGCGCCGCCGCAAGCGCGACGGGCGTTCCTGCGCCACAACCGTCGCCGCGATACCAGCGCCACGTTCGCATCGCGAGATCGAAGCGCGCGATGCCGGCCTTCAGGGTGTCGTCGGGGGCGTGCTCGAGCGTCGCTGCGTACACCGCCGTAGGCTCGATCGGATCGATCGCGACCGCACTCACTGCGTGCTTCGCGGTATCCGGTTTCGCGACCGCGCCGGCGATCTCCAGCTCCGCCGGCGTCGGCAAATCGCGCAACTCGGCCGGCACTGCGAGTCCCGGTCGCTGCAGGTGCACGCGAAGCTTGCGCGGATACGGTTCCGGAATCGCATAGCGATGCACGCTCTCACCCGGCGAACCGAGCCAGCTCGCGGCGAGGATCGCCTTGTCGCCGAGCACCGCTCCGAGCTGAGCGAGCGGCACGTACGCGCGCACGCCGCGCGCATCGAGCAGCGCCGCGGTGTACTTCGTCGCGCGCACGAGCCGTTGATCACCACGCTTCGCGAGCAGCTCGTCGAGCACCGGCAAGCTCGTCGGCTCGGGCACGCCGGCGAGATCGCGCGAGTAGATCGCCACGCTCGTCGTCGTCGCGATCTCGATGCGTGGACTGCCATCGCGCGCGGGCCAGAAGCCGCGGACCGCTTCGACGGTGCCAGTCGGCTTGCCAGTTTCGCGGTCGAGCGCCACGAGCGCAGTACCCGCTGGCGTCGCGGTCGTCACGAGCACGGTCGCGCCCTCGCACGCGTCGATCGCAGCGACGAGCGGCAACGGCGTCGACCACGCGATCTTCGGTCCACCCGGCGCTTCGGCGATCCGGACGAGCTGGCCGTCCTGCCCGTGTGCGAATAGCTCGCGCCCGGCATCGCCGCAGCTCGCTACGATCGACTCGCTACTGACCGGTAGCGGTGGTGGTGGCGCGCCCTTCGGCACCGGTCGCTTGAGCGCGGTGGGCACCGGCAGCTTCACGCGTGCGAGCTCGTTGCCGAGTGTCGCGTCGAGGATCACCGATTCGCCGCCACCCGCGGTCACCACGCGCTCGCCGGTCATCGCGATGAACGTCGCCTCGGCGGCCCACTTCCGCTTGCCGTCGAGACCGATCGCGCGCGTGCCCTTCGCATCCGCGCAGACGATCACTTCCTCGGTCACACCGACGACAGGCCCCGCGCACTCCGTCGTGTCGCGCCACAGAATTTTGCCGGCATCGATGTCGATCATCTCGACCGCCGGCGCATCCCCCACCGTGCCGTAGACGACCGCACGCGCTGGGCCCTCGCCCGGCACCGCCCACGGCGTCGGCAATCGCAGCGGCACGGTCACGTTGCCGACGATGCCGAGCTGCTCGGCTAGCTGCGGCGCCTGGCTGCGGCCGAGCGTGCCGCCGAGCGGGCCGATCGGCCATGCCGCTACCGACGGTGGATACACCCACGTGGTCGGCACGGCGTCGGGCTCGGCCGGCGTCTCACAGCCGACCAGCGCCAGCAGCACGACCCAGCGGTGCACGCGCGCAAACTAGCACACGCGCCGCTGGGTCACCTCCACTACACGCGCTCGATGACGGTCGCGATGCCCATGCCGCCGCCGATGCACAGCGTGATCAGCGCGGTGGACTTGTTTGCACGCTCGAGCTCGTCGAGCGCGGTGCCGAGCAGGATCGCGCCGGTCGCGCCGAGCGGGTGGCCGAGTGCAATCGCGCCACCGTTGACGTTAATGCGATCCTCGGGGATGCCGAGCTTGCGCGCGGTCTGCATCGGGACGACCGCGAACGCCTCGTTGATCTCCCACAGGTCGACGTCCTTCACCGACATGCCGGCGCGCTTCAGCGCCTTCTCCGACGCTGGCGCCGGCGCGGTGAGCATGATCACGGGCTCCGCACCCGCGGTCGCCATCGAGCGGATCTTCGCGCGCGGCCTCAGGCCCGCCTTCTTGCCCCACTCGGCCGAGCCCATCAGCACGACGGCCGCACCGTCGACGATGCCCGACGAGTTACCGCCGGTGTGCACGTGCTCGATCTTCGCGGTGTCGGGATAGCGCTGCAGCGCGAGCTGATCGAGCGTCTCGCCCTTCGGCCCCATCGGCATCGCGCCCATGTCGGCGAACGCCGCCTTGAGGCCAGCGAGACCGTCGAGCGTGGTGTCGGCGCGCGGATGCTCGTCGCGCTCGAGCGCGACCGAACCGTCCGGGTTCTTCACCGCGAACATCGCGTTCGCGAAGTGCTTGCCTTCGATCGCGCGTGCCGCCTTCTGCTGGCTCGCGAGCGCGAACTTGTCGACGTCCTGACGCGAAATGCCTTCGCGCGTCGCGATCAGGTCGGCCGAGATGCCCTGCGGCACGAGGTACAGGCGCTTGCGCAGCTCCTCGTTGAGACCGTCGAGCATCGCGCCGTCGCTGCCCATCGGCACGCGCGACATCGACTCGACGCCGCCGCCGATACCGCTGTCGGAAAAGCCCGCACCGATCTTCGCGGCGATGCTGTTGACCGCCTCGAGACCCGAACCGCAGAAGCGGTTGATCGTGAAGCCGGTGACGTCCTCGGGCCACTGCGCCGCGATCAGCGCGACGCGTGCGATGCACGCGCCCTGCTCTTTCACCTGCGTCACGCAACCAACGGCGAGATCCTCGACGAGGTTCTTGTCGAGCTTCTTGCGCTCGGCCATGTGATTGAGGGTCTGCGCGAGCAGCTCCTGCGGGTGAATGTTCGCCAGCCCGCCCTTGCCCGCCTTGCCGCGTCCGCGCGGTGTGCGTAGTGCATCGTAGATAAACACATCAGCCATGACAGAACCTCCGGTGTGGATGGGCGAAGGTTGTGTTACCACGCACCCGATGCGCAAGCTCTTCGTCGGCTTTGTCCTCGGAATCGTCTTCGCCGCATGCGGCGGCAAGAAGGCCAGCAACGAGCCGCCGCCGGCTCAGCCCGCGACCGGCGCGCCGATCGCCTTTGAAGCCAAGAGCTTCAAGACGAACGGCAAGTCCCGCGGCGGCACCGTCGAGGTCAAGGCGTACAACTTCTCCGACAAGAAACTCGCGCAGTACTGGCTGCTGTTTCGTTACACGGATGCAACCGGCAACGTGCTGAAGGTCAAACAGGGAACGCCATTCGAGAAGGACACCGACTTCATGACGCTGTCGGGAAATCGGTTCAAGTGCGAGCCGAAGAGCTGGTGCGCCTTCAAGATCGACAACCTCGAGGTTCCCGAGAAGACGGCGAAGGTCGAGGTCCTCGCGCGCTCTGTCACGGCGCTCAAGGACGGCATGCACTTCGAAGACAAGCCGTTGTGGGAGCTGAACGGGACGGAATGGCCCGGTGATGCCAGCGCGCCTCCCGCGGGCAGTGCAGCAGCGACTCCTGCCGAAGGCAGCGCCGCCGGCAGCGGCCACGCAGCGGCACCTCCGCCCGAGGGCAGCGCAGGCAGCGCCGGATCCGGTTCTGCGTCCTGAGGTCTGAGGCCTGAGGCCTGAGGCCTGTCAGAGCATGCAGCCGACGTCGAGCGCGTGTTGTTCGAGCGACTGCAACGACTGACCACAGACTTCCGAGATCCGCAGCTTGTCCTCGCGCGACAGCCGGTTCGTCGGTAGCGACCAGAACTCGGCAGTCTCATTGCCGAGCTGCAGCCGATCTTCGAGCGACAGCTTCTCGCACGACAGCACGGTCGTTACCGCGGTGACGAACCGGTCGCACTCGGGCACGCCGACTTGCAGCTGCTCGAGCCGAGCGCGCGTGACGTAGATGTTGCCGCCCTCGTTACCAGCGAGCGCGGCGAACACGGTCTCGCGTTGCGCGTCGGTCATGATGCGCGAGCACTTACCGAGCTCGCCCTCCGCCATCGTCGCGAAGCAATCGACAGCGCGCGCCGTCCAGACGTCTTCGAGGCACCGCGCTCGCAACGTGTCGAACACCGCTTGCTCGGGTGCACGCACGCCACGCGTCGCGTTCTCGAGACCAAGCGCAGCATCGGCACACGAGTGCGTGCCGTTTGCGACCGGCTGCTCCGTTGTCGCCGGCTGTGCTGCCTTCGCGGTGGGCTTCGCGCCGCTACACGCGACGAAGAGCACGACGACGAAGCGCATGTTCACAGGCTAGCATCGTCGACGATAAGGTGCCCGTGCGCGTACACGTACTCGGATGATGATGAGGGTAACTGGCGAGTACGCGCACGCGCACGGGCGGAGTTATTGACAACTACAATTGCCCCCGTAGTTGTCGATGCATGGAAGCTCGGTCGCCTGTGCCGCAGTGTGGCGGTAATGCCACCGGAACAGCGCTGTAATGCGAGGCTGCACGCCAAACCGCGTGATCTGGCTCGTCGTCGGCGCAAACGAAATTCGATTAACGCCACCTTCGGTCTGTCGCGTCACACGCGAGATCCGAGAGAGCGCACGTTGATAATTGGCCAGCGTCGTCTTCGTGGCATCGCCGCCCGACCAGCCGCTCGGGCCGTCGTTGAACCGAGACGAATGCAGCACCGTGTACTTCTGGTTCGCGATCCGCAGCTTCGCCGGCTCGCCGCTCGCGACGAGCCACTTGCGGAACGCGAAGAAGTGATCGGCGAGCGCGCTCTCCGAGAGCGAGCAGACAAAGCCGGTCGAGTGATAGTGCTCGGCGACCAGCGCGATGCTCGTCTCGTCGATCGCCTTGAAGAAATCGGGTGCAGTCGAGGTCCACGAGCTTTTCGTCGCGGCGCGCTCGGTCAGATAGACGACGCCCCACAGCTGGCGGCCCTGCGCGTCGGGTTCGTGAATCGCGCGGATGATCGTCGCGATCTTCGTGCGAATGTTCGCGCTCTCGCCGGTCGTGCTCGGCGCTTCGTTGAACGTGAACAGATCGGCATGCGCGGCGATCGCGGTGTCGCGGAAGTTGTGCGCCCACGTGCGGAGCTGCGCATCGCTCGCGGTCTGCCAACCCATGTGCTTCGCGTCCCAGATGTCGAACGCGGGTGCGTAATAGAAGTCGGCGCGGCGATGCACGTTGTCGGCGAGCTCTCTGCTCGCGTACGCTGTCGCGTGACTCTGCGTGATCAACCACGCGTGGTTTGCGACCTCCGGCAGACCCTTCTCGGGGTCTTGATAGAGATCGAGCACGTCGCGCGACACTTGATAGAAGACGCCGAATCGCGACGCGACCATTGCCTTCGGCACGTAGCCGTCGTCGGGCGGCGTCACCGGCGTGTCGAAGTCGTCCTGGGGCTGCTCTTCGCCGGGATCCTCCGCGCCGGGCTCGGGATCGTCGGCCGTTGGATCACTGCAACCTGCAAGCAGCAGGCATGGCAGCAGGGCCATGGCAAAACCGGTTCGCATCGGTGCGCGCCTATCAGCAAGCTCTGGGCCGAACGAGGCTGATTCGCAAACCCGCGCACCTACACGGCGGGACATTGCCACCGTGATGACCATGATCATCAAGTGCAAACGCGCGTGTGCTCACACCCTGCCGTCAATACGGCGAGATGATCGTGGTCCAGCGCGCGGTGCCGACGATGCGATCGAATTCGTTCTCGATCTCCTCCAGCACCGGCGGCGCATCCATGTCGCCGTGATAGTGCTCGATGCGTTTCTTGCGCCACGGCGTCGGCTGGAACGTGATCTCGGCGCTCGAAGCGTCGGTCGCGTCGTAGTCGTTGTACGACCCGTTCAGCGCGAAAAAGTGCTTGTCCTCGAACATCTTCGTCAGCTCGGCGAGCTGCTTCGCGTCGAGCTGGGCGGTGCCTTGGCAGTCCGCGACGTAGCGCGAGCCGACGTATTCGACGCGCCCATCGAGATAGACCGCGACTTGATACACCGGGCACGGGCCGTAACACGACGTCCGCTTCAGCATCGCGAGCAGCGCGTCGGATTGGCTCGGCACGAGATCATTGTGCGGACAATCGGCGATCGGTCGCGGCACGACGACGAGCGCATCGGGTGCGGCCGCGTCCTTCGGCGCCGGCGGCTTTGGCGGCTCCTTCTTCACGCCCTGATCACACGCCGCGACGAGAACGATGATCGCGAGACGCACGATCACCAGACACCACCTCGCCGCCCAGGTTTCGCTCATTCGCCGGTCCGCATCGCGCCGCTTAGCTCGGCGGCAAGCGGATCGACATGATCGCGCGGCACGATCAACCGCAGCGCACGCGCTTGGACATCGATGACATAGCGATCGCCGGCGGGAATCTCTTCACCGTCGACCTGCGCGGCCGGCAGGAGGCCACCGTCGGCGCGCACGCTCAGCTCGAGGTGCGTGCCCGCGATCGCCGGCGCGTGCTCGATGCCGAGCTTCTCGAGATCATCCATGCCGACCGGGACGTGGCGCATCGTGCCGAGCAGCTTGCCGACGAAGTCGCGGCGGCCGATCACCGGCACGAGCTCGACGCGGCCATCGTCAGCTTCGGCGTTCGCATCGAAGATCCATTCGCCGCCGAAGATCTTCGTGTTCTTGACGATGACGTCGAGCAGGCTCGGGAAGTGATGCACGGTGCCGTCGATCACCGCGTCGAGATCGAACTTGGTGTCGACGACGTAGCTCTCGAAGAACCGCTGCGCGACCGCGCCGATGTAGACGAGCTGATCGCGATAGATCATGCCGAGCCCAGGAATGCGGCCGACGCGCTCGCGATCGCGGTTGCGCGTCGCCAGGCTCGCCGCGCCGAGGCCGACCGAGAACGAGTCGAAGAACATGTCGCGATGGATCTCTTTGAGCCCGCGCTCGATCACCAGGCGGCCGACATCGCAGGCGACCGTGTAGCCCTCGGCGATCACCGTGACGTTGCGCTCGAGCGCCCATGCTCCCGCCTCGAGCCCGAACGACTTGCCTTGATCGTTCGCGGTGCCGGTCGGCAGCATGCCCATCGCGACGTCCGCGGCATACCGTGATCCCAGTATGCCCTTCGCGGCCTCGGCGAACGTGCCGTCACCGCCCATGTAGATGATGACGCGGGTGCCGCCGTCATCGATGGCCTCGCGCACGCGATCGATCGTCGCGCCATCGGGTTCGGTCGCGACGAACTTGTGCGGGACGTGCGCATCGTCGAGGAGCGCACGCGCATGGCGGATCCAATCGGCTGCCTTACCCGAATGTGCGGTCGGGTTCGCCAGCAGTATGGCCGGCTGGCCTTGCAACCAACGATCGATCCCTGCGCTCGCCATCGCTGACCGAAATAGTACGGTAGGCTCCGCGTGGTGTCAGAAGAGCACGAGTTGATTCGCCAGACGGTTCGCCAGTTCGCGCAAACGCGCGTCGAACCTCAGGCGATGTCGCACGATGAATCCGGCACGTTCAACGTCGCGCTACTCCGCGAGCTCGGCAAGCTCGGCCTCATCGGTATCACCGTGCCGGAAGCCGATGGCGGCGCCGGGCTCGATGCGACCGCAGCATGCATCGTCCACGACGAGCTCGCGTACGCCGACCCCGGCTTCACGCTCGGCTACCTCGCCCACGCGCTCTTGTTCGTCAACAACTTCTACTGGGCCGGCAACGAGGCCCAGCGCAAGCGCTACCTGCCGAAGGTGCTCAGCGGCGAGCACGTCGGCGCGATGGGCATGACCGAACCCGCCGTCGGGACCGACGTGCTCGGCCTGCAGACCACCGCGCGCCGCGATGGTGACTTCTACGTGATCAATGGCCGCAAGACGTTCATCACGAACGGCAACGAGTGCGACGTGGCACTCATCTACGCGAAGGTCGACGATCGGATCACGACGTTTGTCGTCGAGAAAGCGTTCGGCGGCTTCACCACGAGCCCGAAGATTCCGAAGCTCGGCATGCGTGCGTCGACGATGAGCGAGCTGATCTTCGACAACTGCCGCGTGCCGGCCGAGAACCTCGTTGGCACCGAAGGCGGCGGCATCACGAACATGATGCGCAACCTCGAGATCGAGCGGCTCGGCCTATCGGCGATGAGCCTCGGCATCGCACGCCGCTGCCTCGACGCGATGGTGCAGTACGCGACGGAGCGCCGGACATTTGGCAAACCGCTCCACGAGCACGGCCAGATCCAGCGCTACATCGGCGACAGCTTCGCGAAGGTCGAAGCGATGCGCGCGCTGATCTACAACGTCGCCGCGACGACCGGCCCGCATCAGCGCAACCGGCTCGGCACCGATGCGGCGAAGCTGTTCTCATCGACTGCCGCGAAAGAAGTCGCCGACGCGGCGATCCAGGTACTCGGTGGCTACGGCTACTGCACCGAGTATCGCGTCGAGCAGTTCTGGCGCGACGCCAAGCTGATCGAGATCGGCGGCGGTACGCTCGAAGCGCACCAGAAAAACATCACGCGCGATCTCACGCGCCCCTAACGGCTACTTCGCCGAGCCGACGCTTCCGGTCGGCTCACTCGAGCTACCAACCGGTCGGTTGCTTCCACTCGCTGCGGCGCTCCCCGGTCCCGGCGGTTGCGGCGTGCTCGCTGCGTTCGCGCGCGCCTTTGCGAGCTCGTCGTTCGTCGCCTGCATCTGCTGCTGGAGGCTTTGCATCTCGGCCTTCGTGGCCGCGCGATCGGCGTCGGTCGTCGCGCCCTCGAGTTTCTTGGCTGCCGCCGCGAGCTTCGCGTTTTCGTCGCGCAGCTCGGCTTCGAGCTTCGTGATCTCCGGTGACGTCGGCACGTGCGCAGAGCCGAAGCCGGGCGGTCCCATCGCACCGGCGTACAGATCGAGCTCTTCCTTCTGCACCTTTGCCTGCTGCTCGGGCGATAGCTTCGCGCGACACGCGCGCGACTCTTCCATGCTCGTCACCTTCCCGTAGCACTCGATCACCTCCGCCGGCCACTTGTCGTCGACGCAGCGATTCGTGATCACAGCACGCAGGCGCGGCGCGAGCGCGTCGAGCTGCTTCGTGCGCTCTTCGATCTTCGCGCGTATGTCGGCCGGTAGCTGCGCGCTCGCCGCTCGCTCGTGTGCGCGCGCGACCATCGCGTCGACGCCCTTTTGCGCGACGTCCGCGCACTGCGACGTCGCGCTCGGCGACTTCTTGCCACACGCGAACGCGCTCGCGAGCACCAGCGCGATTACCAGCCGCACGCTGCTTTCGCGGCTTCGGCCACTGCTTCGGCGCCTGCCTTGCACGAGGTCTTGAGACCAGCCTTCGCGCCCTCCGGCAGATTCGCCCAGCCGGTCGCCGCGTCGTTGTACGCCTTGATCAGCGCTTCCTTCGCCTTCGGTGGCAGCTTGTCGCACGGTTTCAGCTTCTCGACGGTCTCCTTGTAGGCCGCGCATTCGGGCGGCATTCCCTGAGGAGGCGCGACGACGTCAGCACTGCCTGCATTGCCACTCCCCGCAGGCGGCGGCGTATCCGAGCCAGCGGGCGGCGGCGGGGGCGCCGCAGTCATCGCGGTGGCCATGCACTTGCCAATCTCGTCGCCGATCGCGGCCAGCTGCTTCCGTTCGGCGTCGCTCGGCTTGCGGTTCTTTTGTTCCTCGGGCTGCTCGGAGGCCCACTTCTGCATCCGCGCGGAGACGTCCTGCGCGCACGCGGCGTCCTTGCACTTGCACATCTCGTCTTTGAGCTCGGTCATCTTCGCGATCGCAGCGCCCGCGTTGCCTTCCTTCTTCTTGCTGCACGCGCCGAGCGCGAGGACGAGCGCGATGACCATCATGAGCTTGTTCATTGACGTCTCCTTTGCGCGCTCATTGTAGCCGCCGAAAGTAAAAACGGGCCCCCGAGGGAGCCCGCATCAATCAGTCGCGAAGAGAGTTACTTCTTCTTCTCGTCCTTCTTCTCGCCAGCCGGGGCCGCCGAGCCAGCCGCCGAACCAGCCGCCGAGCCCTCAGCCGCCGGGGCCGCCGAGCCAGCCGAACCAGCCGCCGAACCCTCAGCCGAGCCAGCCGCCGAACCCTCGGCCGAACCAGCCGCCGAGCCTTCCGGAGCCGCCATGCCCG
>DASUFX010000608.1:0-3888 GCA_036274355.1 Kofleriaceae bacterium
GCGACATCGTTGATGAACGTGAGGCTCGCGGTGCTGGGATCGATCGAGTACGCGCCGGCGCGATTGCCCGAGGCGACCGCGTAGAGATAGTTGCCGTGGAACGCGAGAAAGTTGGCGCCGGTGCGCCAGCCGGGAGTCGACGAGATCGCGGTAAGCGCGCCGGTCGACTTGTCGACGTCGTACCAGGCGATATCGGCACCGCCGACGATGTATGCCACGAGCCGAGTCGGCGCCGCGGTCGCGTCGATGTTGGGAGCGTCATCGTCCCCACCGCCGCTGCTGTCGATCGTCGATGAGCCACTGCCGCAGGCGCCGACAAGCAGCGCTATCCACAACCAACGCATGGCCGGAGCATAACGCCATTTGTTCGTGACGGCCTACGCGATCGAGATCGCGCCGTCGTAGCTGGCGCACACGATCGCGCCGCGTGCATCGAGTGCGACGCTCGTGACGAAGTCCACGGTCTTCGTCGTCGCGATCAGCTGATGAGCGCGCCAGCGTTTCACGCAGCCATCCTCCGCCGCGGACACCCACGTACCATCGCTCGCGATGGCAAGGCTCGTGATGGCTCCGTCGTGTGCGCGAGCCACGGCTAACTCCTCAATTCGGGCGGCCAACGCGGCAGTTCCCGCGCCTCGCGATCTCGTTGGGCTGGCCAATGCTCCGATCGCGCACGCAAGAAACGCGTCGAGCGCATACGCACAACGAGTCTTTCGTTCGCGCACGAAAGCCGCTGGGGGATCCAGGACGCGAGTGCTAACTGCAGAAGATGGTCGTCGATTTCGCCGCGGTGTTCGATGCGTCACCGAACGCGTACATGCTCGTCGATCGCGACCTGCGCTACGTCGCGGTGAACAAAGCGTACTGCGAGGCCACGCACCGTCGCGCCGAGCTCTTGGTTGGGACGTCGGTGATGGCGGAGTTTCCACACGATCCGGAGGCACCGGGTAACAACCAGGCGCGCCGGCTGGCCGATTCGTTGCGCGGCGTGTTCGCGACGGGCACTCCTGACGTGTTGCCATTGATCCACTATCGGATCGAGGTCGATGGCGTCTGGCAGGACATGTACTGGAGCGCAACGCACACGCCACTGTTCAGCACCGACGGCACCGTCGAGTACGTGTTGCAGCACACGGTGAACGTCACCGAGATCCAACGCAATCGCTCCACGAATCTGCAGATCGAAGCCGGCATCCTCGATCGCGCGCAAGCCGGCGAAGTGCGCACTGCCGAGCTCGATCGCAGTCTGCGCGACTTGCTCTCTGTATTCGATCAAGCGCCGGGGTTCCTCGCGGTCACCCGCGGCCCCGAGCATGTGTTCGAGCTGGCGAATCCGGGATATCGGAAGCTCGTCGGCGGTCGCGACGTCGTCGGCCGCACGGTGCGCGATCTGTTGCCAGAGGTCGAGCCCCATTTCTTCGAGCTCCTCGATCGCGTGTACGCAACCGGAGAACCGTTCGTCGGCAACGGCGTGCCGGTTACGCTCGCGAACGCAGCAGGCGAGCCCACCGAGGTGTTCGTCGATTTCATCTATCAGCCCTTGAGCGGTCCCGATGCCAGCTCGCGGGGCCTCCTGATCTCCGGTTACGACGTCACGGCTCGCGTCCATGCGGAGCGCGCACGCGAGCACGCGCAGGCAGAGCGCGCCACGTTGCTCGAGGCCGAGCGCGCCGCACGCGCACAAGCGGAACGCGCAAGCCTCCTCATGGATCAGTTCCTTGCAACGGTCAGCCACGAGCTACGTACACCACTGACAGCGATCCTCGGGTGGACCCAGATGCTGCGGAGCGGCACGTTGGCGCCCGAGAAGCACGCGCGTGCGCTCGCTACGGTCGAGCGCAATGCGCAGATGCAAGCGCAGCTCGTCGAGGATCTTCTCGACGTCAGTCGCATCATCACCGGCAAGCTCACGATGGAAATGGAGCCGACCGATCTTGCCGGAACGGTGGCGGCGGCGATCGATACGGTGCGGCCATCAGCACAGGAGAAAAAGGTCGCACTCGATATCGAAATCGACGCCGGCGGGACGACTGTCAACGGCGACGGTGCGCGCCTCCAGCAGGTCGTGTGGAATTTGATGTCCAATGCCGTCAAGTTCACGCCTTCGGAGGGGCGCGTTTCGCTCCGCGTTTCGCGTGATCGCGATGCGGTCGAGATCCGTGTCTCGGATACCGGCATCGGGATCGCGCCCGAATTCCTACCGCATGTGTTCGATCGCTTTCGTCAGGCCGACGCCGGCAGTACACGTCGCCGTGGTGGGCTCGGGCTGGGGCTATCGATCGTTCATCACGTCGTCGAGGCACATGGCGGGACGGTGCGAGCCGAGAGCAAAGGCGTCAACCAAGGCTCCACATTCATCGTGCGCATCCCGAGCGCGAGCACGCGCACACTGCGAGCGGTTCCGACGACCATCGCAGCACCAGGGTCGTTGCACGGCATGAAGATTCTCGTCGTCGACGACGAAGCCGACACCCGCGAGTTCGTGCGCAACCTGCTCGAGCAGCACGCCGCGACCGTCACCGCGGTTGCATCGGCCGCGGATGCCATTACGGCCCTGCAGCACGACAAGCCGGACGTGCTGCTGTCCGATCTCGGCATGCCTGACGAGGATGGCTACGGCCTGATCCGCCAGGTGCGCGCATTGTCTCGCGAGTGCGGCGGTCGCGTACCAGCTGTCGCGCTGACTGCGTACGCGCGAACGGAAGATCGCACCCGCGCGATTCTCGCCGGGTTTCAGACCCACGTGGCCAAGCCGGTCGTGCCGGGCGAGCTCCTTGCCGTGCTCGCGTCGTTCCGCAACTGACAGGCGGCGGCTGCACCCAGCACCGCAATCCCACACTGCTAGGCAGGCGTCGCGAGCAGCTTGACGAGCTCGGCGGGTAACACGAGTTGTGGTCGAGAATTCGGCTTGATGATCACGCCTGCATAGGGCGTGCGCATCACCTCGTCGATCGACGCGCGCTTATCAGCGCGCGCAGGCTCTCTCGTGGCGTCCGCTCCGGAGACGTAGGAGGCATCGCGTCACTCTATTACCGAAGCGACCGTTGACGTAACCGAGGCGGCGCGCGTACGTATGCCTGTCGAACAATTCGCTACCGCTGGAGGGAAGATGGACGCGCTCGCTCAGTTCAAGGAGAACCAAAAGAAGGCCTGGTCGACGTTCGCGCCGACCGAGGTCTACACGTGCCAACCGGCTGCGCGCCTCGTGACGTTCGCGCAGATCAAGGCGGGTCAGCGCGTGCTCGATGTGGGTTGTGGCACCGGCGTCGTCGCACTCGCGGCCGCTCGTACGGGCGCACATGTGACGGGGCTCGATCTCACGCCCGAGCTGATCGTGCGTGCTCGCGAGAATGCCGCGCTGGCCGGCGCGGAAATCAACTGGCACGAGGGCGATGCGGAGGCACTTCCGTTCGGCGACGCGAGCTTCGACGTCGTCGTCAGCCAGTTCGGTCACATGTTCGCGCCGCGCCCCGACGTGGCGACGCGCGAGATGCTCCGCGTACTCAAGCCAGGAGGCACGATCGCGTTCACGACGTGGCCACCGGAGCTGTGGACGGGCCGGATGTTCGCGCTTGTCGGTCGCTACTTGCCGCCACCGCCGGGCGTATCGCCGCCTCCGCAATGGGGTGTCGTCGAGATCGTGCGCGAGCGCCTTGGTGCCGCGGTTACCGATCTCGTCACCGATCGCGGCACGCTGCGCGCACCGTATCTGAGCGTGCAACACGTCCGCGCGTTCATGGAGGTCAACGTCGGTCCCGTCATGCGCATCCTGCAGACGTTTGCGAACGAGCCCGCGCGCATCGCCGAGTTCCGCCGCGAGCTGGACCTGCTGACCGCGCAGTACTTCGAGACGACCGAGAACGTGCTTCGACAGGACTACCTGCTGAC
>DASUFX010000609.1:0-7242 GCA_036274355.1 Kofleriaceae bacterium
GATGAACGCCGTCGTCGTCGGATACAGCGCCTGCATGCTCGGGATGAAGCCCGCGTAATCGTAGATGTCGACGAGCGTGTGGAACTTCGTGAACGAATGGCCGTTCGTGCAGTAGTCCGCCATCGCGGCGCGCACGCACGCCTGGTGGAAGTTGTCGAACGACACCGTCGAGCCGTCGGATTTTGTGTAGCTCGTGATCCACGGCCGATAACCCCAGCGCGTGCACTTGGCGATCGTGCCGGTCGAACACGCGAACGAGAAGTCGGTGCTGCTCGCGGCGTGCTCCCCGAGACTGTCCCATGTTCCCTTCAGCGCGTAGCTCTGACCCGACGAGCAGAACGGGACCTGAGAGCCGTCGGCATTGATCAGGCGGAGATCGTAGGTCCAGAGGTCGTTGTTCTGGCGGCAGCCGGCGGCGTTCGTGCAATTGACCGGCGCGTTCGCCGAGTACGAGTACGGACCATTGTTGTGGATGTTCGTCAGCATCCACATCGCATACGAAGAATCTGGCTTGACCGCGTTGAGCGCGCTCGAGCTGGCGCCGATCTGCACCCAGCCCGTCATCGTGCCGGTCGCGGTGCGCAACGTCGTTTTGAAGCGTGCGCCGGCGAGCGGGCTTGCGGTCGTGCTCGGATCGACGATCGTGCAAGTCGCATGGCTCCTGTCCGCGTTCCAGGTACAGATGCGGTTCGGCGTGCGTTGCTCCCACCCGTAATACGGCGAGACCGACGCCTTGATCTTCTTCCACACCATGAGCGTGGTGCCGGTGATCGAGATATCGGTCAGCGCGGAGCCGTTCAGTGTTGCACCAGAGAACGATGACGACGAGTAGTGGGCGCCTTGATAGTCGCCCGCTTGGTAATCACCCGCCTGGTAGTCGCCGGCCTGGTAGTCGCCGGCCTGGTAATCGCCCGACTGGTAATCGCCGGCCTGATAGTCGCCAGCATGTTGCTCGACCTCAGAAGTCGAAAGCTCGGTCGCGCATCCAGCCATCGCAATCAACCACACCCATCGCTTCATATGACCTCGCTGAGCCAACGCGTATAACACGGTCCCCGACGGGGCCAGACATGAGTGTTTCGCAACGGCTCTCACAGTGACTACGTAGTGCCAGCTCGTGTTCGGTTGTGACTTCAGATCGACACAACCGCCGAAACGACCTCGAACTGGAGCGCAATCACTGTCATGCCGCTCACAGCGCGCCATCGCCGTCGCTGGGCGTGAAAGCCCCAAAAAAGCCCGTCATCACGAGCTCTCTGACGGAGAAATGCGGACACGATTTCGGTGAAGACTCGACGAGAGCGCGCGTCCATCACCACGAACACGGAGCGTGTTGCGCTCCCACAAAGGGTGAATGAAATGAAACGCCGTCTACTTGTCCCGATTGTCACGGCCGGAATGGCGCTCGCCTCCGGTGTTGCCTCTGCACAAACCAACGCTCACACGCTGGAGTACTTCCGCAACTACGGGCTGCTGCTCGAAGTCAGTGCGGACCCGCGCGATGGCTCGGACTTCGTACAAACGAATCCGACGCGCGCCGGCAAGCTCGAGCTCGTCGCGCTCAACGACAGTGTTCGCCTGCGCGGCATGACCGTACAGTTCTCGGATGGCCGCACGTTCTCGCAACCGCTGCGGACGATCGGCGTCGGCGAGCGCGTGATGGTCGACCTGCCCGCGAACTGCGGCCTGATCCAGAGCGTGCGTCTCGATTACGGTCGCCAGATCGTCGATCGCACGCCGGCGCGCCTGCAGATCATTCCGCACGACGAGCAGCGGTTCACGCAGCCGACGTATCCGCGCAACGATCGGTGGAGCCGGTACCAGCAGCCGTCGCATCGGACCTACTCCTCGCGGCCGACGTACCAACAGCCGTCCTACGTCGTGCGTCCGGCGCCCCAGCCGTCGTGGTCGGCGTTGGGCACCATCCAGGGCAGCTTCCGGTTCTAGGGCGCGGAAATGGGACCCCTTTTCGTAACCTCGTGAGATTGGCTGTGACTTTGCTGGTCGAACCAATCGTAGACCGCGGGTAGCTCGCTGTGATAGCGCAGTGGGCATGCAGCGAGCGCTCGCGGTCCTACTATTCGTCGTTCCCGTCGCCGCCTGTGGTGGCTCGAGTGAGTGCGATCCGAACACCGAGTCGTGCACGTACGAAGCGGACGTCAGCACGTTGACCGTCGCCGCGGGTGCCGAAGACGAAGACACCTGCCAGAGCTGGACGCTCAACAATCCGACCGAGCTCTGGGTCAACGCGATCACGCAGACGAATAACGGTGGCTATCACCATGCGAACTGGTTCTTCGTCCCCGACGATCAGTTCAACCTGCCCGACGGCACGTGGTCGTGCGAGCAGAATCAATTCGGCGAGCTGATCGCCGCGCTGCAAGGTGGCTATCTGTTCGCGCTCAGCACGCAGTCGGCGGCCGAGACGCAGACGCTGCCGCACAACTCGGCGATCCGCATTCCGCCGTACAGCCGCCTGATCGGTTCGAGCCATTTGCTCAACACGAGTGACGAGGACGTCACGACCACGATGCACCTCGCGATCACGACGGTGCCGCCGTCCGAGGTGAAGGCGAAGCTCGCGCCGGCGCGCATGTCCTATCACGCACTCACGCTCGAGCCGCAGACCAAGAGCGCGTTCACGATGGAGTGCGATCTGCAGAAGGCCTACGACGACGTCTGGCACAAGCCGCTCGTCTACACGCTCTACTACGTGCTCGTGCACTACCACTCGCTCGGCATCTATCAGCAGCTCGAGATCATGGGTGGCCCGCGCGACGGCGAAGTGATCATGCACCACGACGGGTTCGGCGATAACGCCGGCCACCCGATCGAGCCGCCACTCGACCTCGCCGCAGCAGGTGCGACGGGCCTGCGCCTCACGTGTGGCTTCAACAATCCGCGCACCGCGCAGGTCGGCTGGGGCATCGGCGATCAAGAGATGTGCGTGATGGCGCTGCAAGCGACGACGAATATCGGCTGGGATGCCGACGTCACGCAGGGCGCGCTCACCGGCACCTCGGCGACGGGCGAGATGCTGCACAGCGGTGCGTGCTCGGTCGTGTCGTTCCCGTGGGACTTCGACAAGCCGGGCGGCCAAGGTCACTGATGCGCGTTGCCGTCGTCGGCGGCGGAATCTTCGGCGTCACCGCAGCTCTCGCGCTTCGCGCGCGCAAGCTCGACGTCCGACTCTACGACTCCGAGCTGCCGCATCCGCTCGCCGAATCGACGGACATCTCGAAGGTCGTGCGCATGGACTACGGCGCCGACGCCGATTACACGCAGCTCGGCGAGCAAGCGCTCGCAGGTTGGCGCCAGTGGAACGCGCGATGGGCGCGACCGCTGTTCCACGAGACCGGCGTGACCTTCCTCTCGCGCGAACCGATGCAGCCCGGTGGCTTCGAATACGAGAGCTACACCCTGCTCCGTCGCCGCGGTCATGCGCTCGAGCGTCTCGATGCGGACGCGATCGCCGATCGCCTTCCGGCGTGGCGGCGCGGCGCGTGCTTCGATGGTTACTTCAACCCGCAGGGCGGCTGGGCCGAGTCGGGCGCCGTCGTCGCCGCGCTCGCGGCCGAAGCAGAGACCGCGGGTGTCGTGATCGAGCGCGTGCGCCTCGCATCGCTCGATGCACTCGATGCCGAGCTCGTGATCGTGTGCGCCGGCTCGTGGGTACCGCTGCTCGTGCCCGCACTCGCACCCGTGCTGCGCGCGGTCGGTCAACCGGTGTTTCATCTCCGTCCGGCGGATCCGTCGCTGTTCGAAGCGGCGCGCTTTCCGGTGTTCGGCGCCGACATCTCGCGCACCGGCTACTACGGCTTTCCGGTCAATCGCGATGGCATCGTGAAGATCGCGAACCACGGCGTCGGCCTCACGATCGCACCGGGCGATACGCGGCCTGACGTCAGCGACGCGCACGAAGCGGCACTACGCGAGATGCTGCGCGATACGTTTCCCGCGCTCGTCGATGCGCCGATCGTCGGCCGCCGGCTCTGCGTGTACTGCGACACCGTTGACGAGAACTTCTGGATCGCGCGCGATCCGGCCCGACCCAACGTCGTCGTCGCGACCGGTGGCTCGGGCCACGCGTTCAAATTCGCGCCGGTGCTCGGCGATTTGATCGCAGCGATCGCGCTCGGCGAACCGCATCTGCTCGCGCACAAGTTTCGCTGGCGCCCCGAGCTCGCTGCCCACGGCGGCGAAGCTGCGCGTCATCACGGCTAGCCGATGCAGCCCTCGGAAAACTGAGGGCCGGCCACGCGATCTAGCCGGGTTGCACGCGGCGCGAGTTTTGCTGCACGCTTGGTGATGATGCGCGCGATGCTAACTGCGATCACGCTCGTGATCGCCGGCTGTGGCGGTGACGACGGCGCCCTCCCCGGTGAGCCGATCGGTGCAACGTGCGAGATGAACATCGACTGCCAGACCGGCGTGTGCTGGGACTTTCATGACCACGACATGCTGTGCGCCGGCAAGGTGTGCTCGACGGCGTGCACGTCCGACGCCGAATGCGTCGACGCCGCGAGCAAGCACGGCGCGTTCGGGCCGAGCAACGCACACTGCGGTAGCGACGGCCTGTGCGATCTGGTCGGCACCGGGCTCGGCACCTTTGCATGTCAGTGACGCTATTCGGGCGGGCGACGGGCAACGCGACGCCGAAACGCTAGCGCCGATTCACCCGTCCACCGCCGGAATGCGCGGCTGAACGCGCTCAGCTCGGAGTAGCCAAGTAAGTACGCTGCGTCCGTCAACGACATGCCGCGATCCGCGAGGTAGTCGCGCGCAAGCGACAGACGCGTATCAGCGACGAGCTGTTTGAACGACGTGCCACGATCCTGCAGCCGGCGCTGAAGTGTCCGCTCGCTCGTACCGAGCTCGGTTGCGACGTGCTCGATCGAAACGTCGCCGGTACGCAGCGACGACGCCACGATGCTCCGCGCCCGATCATGGACGTCGCGATCGAGATAGTGCGGAAGGCCCGCGTTTGCGTGCACGACCAAGATCGGGAACAGGCCAGCGTCGGCACGGCGCATCGGTCGCCGGAGCTCGTCGGGCTCGACGATGATGGCGTCCTCGGCTTGACCGTACAGCAGCTCGCAACCGAAGAAGTCACGCTGCGTCGAGCTGTTCTTTGGCTTCTCGTGCTTGAAGTGGATCGCGCGCGGCGCCCACCGCGGGTCTCCGGTGCCGTCGCGAATCGCGCGTACGTAGACCGTAAACACCATCTCGGTGTTTTGCGCGTGCCTGACCACCGTAGGGTCGTGCATCGCGTAACGGACAAACGCGTCCTGCCCTTCGACCACGAGCTGCGTGCCTGCACCCGTCGAATGCAACGCGAAGTATCGGCAGGCGTTCGCGAGTGCAGCCCCGACCGTCGGTGAGTTGAGCACCACGTACGCTGCAACGCCGTAATCGGCCCACGGCAGCTGCGCAGCGAATGTCATGGTGAGCGCGGCGTTGTTCGTTTTCATCGCCGCCGTATCGAGTAGCTCCGCGGTGCGCTTCACACTGATCCAGCCGTCGGGCTTTGCAACCTGTGCACTTCGGATGGCTGCCTCGCGCAGCAGCGCACGTGTCGACAACTCGTGATAGCGCCGGATGTACTCGACGAACCTGCGAACGGTACTCGCGCGCAATAGTCCCGCCCCTGGCGCGGGTCGTGGCTCGCTCGTAACGTCAATACTCAAGTCGGTGGACACGGTGAAAGAGGCTCGATGCTGTAGATCCGCTAACGATCTCAGGTGATGCAGTCGAGCACTAGTGATCTTTCGATCACGTTCGCCGCCCCTGTGTAGCGCCTGTGGCGACGGCAACAAGAACAACGTGCTTCGGTAGGAGCAGATGTGGCACAGGCCGACGCGCCCCCACCACCAACCCGGGATCATCCTATTCCCGACGGCTGCACGCCGTGCGCGCTACGTGAAATGACGAACAGACGCGAGAACACGCTGCAACTCACCCCGCGCGTCGGGATGCGCGAGGCTGATCATCGCCTCGCCTCGCTCGCGCAACGTCAGCCCGTGCAGGTTGCGCGCGCCGTACTCGGTCACGACCCAGTGCACGTGACCGCGCGTCGTCACCACGCCGGCGCCCGGCTTGAGCTCGGCAACGATGCGCGACACGCTACCGCGCGCGGCAGTCGACGGCATCGCGATGATCGGCTTGCCACCTCGTGACAATGCAGCGCCGCGCAAGAAGTCCATCTGGCCGCCGATGCCGGAGTAGATGCGATGACCGATCGAATCGGCGCACACCTGCCCGCTCAAATCGATCTCGAGTGCCGAGTTGATCGCGGTCATCTTCTCGTTCTTGCGAATCAGCGCGGTGTCGTTCGTGCGATCGCAGCCATGAAACTCGATCGCCGCGTTGTCATCGACGAAGTCGTAGAGCGCACGCGTGCCATTGACGAAGCTCGTGACGCTACGATTCGGGTGCACCGCTTTGTGCCGGTTCGTGATCACGCCGCCTTCGATGAGCGGAATCATGCCGTCCGAAAACATCTCCGTATGCACGCCGAGGTCGACGCGATTGCCAAGGCGCGCGAGCACCGCTTCCGGAATCGCGCCGATGCCGGTCTGCAGCGTCGCACCGTCTTCGACCAGCTGCGCGACGAGCTCACCGATGCGTGTCTCGACGGCCGTCGGCGCCGCCGCGGCGTGCTCGGGCAACGCGCGGTTCGTACGCACGAACGCGTGCACGTGGTCGATGTGGACGCTGGTGTTGCCGTGCGTGCGCGGCATCCGATCATTGATCTCGGCAAGCACGACACCCGCGCAATCGACGGCGGCGCGCGCCGCGTCCACCGACGTGCCGAGCGAGCAATAGCCATGACGATCCGGCGGCGACAGCTGGACGAGCGCGACATCGATCGGCACCGCGCCCGACGAGAACAACGCCGGAATGTCCGACAAGAACACGGGCACGAAGTCAGCGCGCCCCGCCTCTACCGCGCCCCGCGCATTCGCACCGACGAAGAACGAGATCGATCGCAAGCGCTCCGTCACGCTCGGCGCCACGAAGCTGTCCGTGCCCTGCGTGTGCAGGTGATAGAGCCGGACGTCTTCAACGTTAGTCCGCGCCGCAAGCGCATCGAGCAGTGGGATCGGTGTCGCCGCTGCGCCGTGCACGAACACGCGTGCCCCCGATGGAACGCGCGCCGCAACGTCGGCGGCCGATTCGCCGCGCGACGACCAGGAACTATCCAGGCTCATGACCGCGCATCTTGCCCGATGCGTCGCCAAG
>DASUFX010000610.1:0-2418 GCA_036274355.1 Kofleriaceae bacterium
CGATATTGAAATCGACATCACGACGTGGAATCTGCATACGCTCAGTCTGGAGTCGACCAGCAAACACCCCTAGGTCACTGCGTGCCGAGGGGTTATCATTTGGGGCCACGTGTACGACCTGCCGGGCGCATACATCAACGAGATCCTCGAGCTGGCAGGCCGTTGGAACGTCCGCCCGGCCGAGATTCTCAAGGGGTTGCCGCTGACTACGGCGCAGCTCGCAGACCCGACCACGCGTGTCCCGATGCGCGTCGTCGAGGCGATCGTCGCGCGCGCGCATCAGCTCACGCACGAGCCTGCGCTCGCGATCCACGTCGGCACTGCGATGCGTCTCTCCTCGCACGGCTTCCTTGGTTTCGCGGCGATGACCGCGAGCAACGTGCAAGAGGCACTCGATCTCGCGGTGCGCTTCGCGCAGACGCGCACGTCGGCGATCGGTCTCGCGTTCTATGTCGAAGGCGACACCGCGTGTCTCGTGATCGACGAGAAGACCGATCTCGGCAACCTGCGCGAGTTCGCCGTGCTCGCGCTCGTGATCGGCATCTGGCAGCTCGGTCGCGCACTCACCGGCAAAGTTCTCGATGGCGTCGCCGAGTGCACGTTTCCCGCGCCCGACTGGGTGGCGCGCCTACCGATCGGCGATCGCTTGCGCTTCAACTGTCCGAACCACCGCCTCGTGTTCCCATCGAGCACGCTCGCGATTCCGCTCATCACCGCCGATCCAGTCGCGACCCAGCTCGCACGCGAACAGTGCGAACGCGAGCTCGCCATCCTCGTCGACGCCGGCCTGCCAGCCCGCGTGCGCGCCGCGATCACCGCGAAGGGCGATGCTCCGTCGCTCACCGTGATCGCGAAGGAGCTGCGGATGTCATCGCGCACGCTCAAGCGCAAGCTCGCTGATCACGGCACCACGTTCTCGGCGATCCGCGACGACATGCGCCGCCAGCGCGCGCTGCTCTTGCTCGACAATCGCGCGCTCTCGATCGGCGAGATCGCGATGAAGCTCGGCTACAGCGAGCTGCCAAACTTCACGCGTGCGTTCCGCAAGTGGACCGGCGTGACACCACTCGCGTACCGGGAAAGGCAACGCTGATGTACTTCGCAATTCGCGTGGCCGTCGGATCCGCGATCATGCTCGCGTTCTACTTCACGCGCGGCTTCGGTTCGTACCTTCAGACGTTCGTGATGGCGTTCGCCGCGTCACTTGCCGCGCAGGGCGTCGCGCTCGGCGTCAAGATGATCGTCGGTCAGCAGGAGAAGTCGAAGCGCGCGATCGCACTGCTCGGCGCGTGCGTGATTGCGTTTGCCGCGGCAATGGTGTTCGTCGTCATCGACAAGCAGACCGTGATGAAGAAGACCGCGATCCACGGCGTGCTCGACATGAGCACCGCGATGCGGAACGGCGAGACGCTCGAATTCACGATCGACGATCGCGGCAAGAAGATGCGTGTGCGCTATCAGGGGCCGCTTCCTGACAACGCGCGGGATCGCATGGAGATTGCCGCGCGCGGGCAGTGGAAGGGCGACGTGTTCGTCGCGAACGAGCTGTCGACGAAGTGCCCGACGACGTACAACACCGAGAAGGGCCCGGTGCCCGCGTCGCAGTTCCACTAAATGGGGTCAGACCGGGCAGACCCCTTTATTGCCGATTTGGCAAATGGGGTCAGACGCCTTTATTGAGTCGGACGCTTGCGTAGCCACGGGATCCGATCGCCGAAGAGCACCACGGCCGGCTCGCGGATCAAACGATCGAGCCACACGACGGGCTCCGGCAAGCCTTCGCGGAACTGCTGCGGGTTCGCCGGATCGAGCGGCGTGCGTCGCGGCAGGAAGCGGCGCAACAGCCAGCCCGGATGTTCATCGACGTTGCGCTCGTGAATGCGGAGCAAGTGCGTCTTGTCCCGCGCGAGCGCGTCGAGCTTGCCGACGAGACCTTCCGCTGACGCGAACCGCGCTGCGGCTTCGTCGTACGGCATGCCGCAGTGCTCGGCGAGCAATTCGAGACGCGCGCCGCGCAGCGACTCGTTCGGGACCGGCGATTCCCAGGCGACGCCGAGCTCGGTATCGAAGCCCATACTGCGATTCGTCAGGTTCGCCGAGCTGATGAGCAGGAACCGATCGTCGACGGCGACGACCTTCGCGTGGATGAACACGGGCACTTCTTTGCCGTCGTGGTGTGGCGCAGCTTGGTAATAGACGCCGAAGCGATGGCCGGTGTCCGCGGCAAGTCGCGATAGGCGGTCGAGGATTCGCGCCTGATAGACGCCGATCGAGATTCGCTCCTTGAGACCGGCGCTCTTCTTCGGCATCACCATCACGATCTCGAGCGGTGGTCCGACTTGCCGCATCCGGCACTCGAGCGCCGTCGCGATCTCGTAGCTCGAGAAGTACTGGTTCTCGATGTAGATGGTGTGCTTC
>DASUFX010000611.1:0-3843 GCA_036274355.1 Kofleriaceae bacterium
CCACCGCCTCGGTCACATCGCCGAGCGCATGAGCAGCGGCAGCACGTGCCTTCGGACTGCCGCTCGCGAGATCGCGCAGCGCGGCTTCGAAGGTGATCGTCGGGCTGGGGAACAGAAACGACACGGCGCAACCCTAGCAGATGTAGCGGCCGTGGCCCCTGCCGGACCCGCTAGGTGTGGACCGTCCCGCGCGCCTCTTAGTTCTTCGCGACCGTATCGAGCCGCGCGACCTTGTCGATCTTGTCCGCGGGCACGTGCGCGATCACCGCACCGTACAGCCCGGGCTTGTCCTCGAGATCGTACGGCGCGGGTGCACCGTCGCCGGGGACGAGCAGGCTCTTCTCGGGCGAGCCACCGTCGATGAACATCGTGACCGTATCCTGCGACGCGACGACGCGCTTCACCTCGCTCCACGGCAGCCGGAACTTCGTCGCGCGCGCCGACCTCACCTCGAGTGCTTCGTCGTCGACGACGACCTCGAGCTTCCACGTTGGCGACAACAGATACGCCGCGCCCAGCGCGACGCCGGCGAACCCGGTCGCAAGCGGCAGCATCGCCGCGCCGAGCGCGATGACCGATACGCCGCCGAGCGCGCTGCCGAGGCCCACCGCGCCGAACGCGAGCCCGCGAAAGCGCGGCTTGAACTTAAACCGCTTCGTCTCAGCCACGGGAGAGCTCAGCCACGGGAGAACGAGTTGACCAAGTTCGCGATCGCGCTGCGCGTCTCCATCGGGATCGCCTCGAACAGGACGCCAAAGCCTTTCGGCAGCGACGTCGACGAGCCCTGCGCGCTCGGGACCTCGCAGTCATCCATGCGCTGCCACAGCACCCAGCCGATCGCGTCGATCATGCCAACGCCCTTCAAGTCGAACTTGATCGCGACGCGCGACAAGAGCGGCAGCGGCGCGCCCGACACGAACGCGCCGTTCGTCGAGAGATCTCGCACGACGGCAGGAAACTTCGAACCGAGCGAGCTGCGATCCGCATCGACGCGGCGAAACACGCGCGCGAGGTTGGGATGCAATTGCATCGGGCCTTGTCCGATCGACTCGACAACGGCCGGAGCGTTGATCACGAGGCGAGGTGCACGACGAGCTTCCGCGGACATGACGCGAGCTAGCTTACTCGTGTTCCCGGCGGCGCGTCGCGATCGATGGCGGAAAGACTGAGGCTGTCAGACTCGCCGGCCGCGAGGATCATCCCCTCGGAGACCAGGCCGGCCATCTTCCGCGGCGCCAGATTCGCGACCACGATCACCCGTTTACCGACGAGCTCCTCGGGTTTGTACGACAGCGCGATGCCCGCGACGATCGAGCGCGGCTTGGCCTCGCCGAGATCGACCTGGAGGTGGATCAGCTTGTCCTTCTTCGGCACTAGGGCGGCCTGCAGCACCTTGCCGACGCGCAGATCGAGCTTGGCGAAGTCGTCGTAGACGATCTGCGCCGGCGGACCGGAAGTCGTTGCGGCTGCCTTCGCAGCCGGCGCCTCGGCAGGCGCAGCCGTTCCCTTCGCCTCAGGCGGCACGAGCGTGTCGAGGATCTTTGCCTGGGTCGCGTCGTCGAGACGCGGGAACAGCGGCTTGATCTCTTTCGTCACGGTCATCGACTGGCGATGCATGTCGTCGGCGGTCGGCCAGCGATCGAGCGCACCCTTGTCGATGCCGACCCACTCGCGCAACAGGCGGCCGGTCGTCGGCAGCACCGGAGCGACGAGCCCACCGATCACGCCGATCGCATTCGCGAGGTTCGCGAACACGTGCGCGAGCTCCATGCCCTTCGCCGGGTCCTTCGCGAGCGCCCACGGCTGACACGTGTCGACGTAGCGGTTCGCTTCGCGCACCAGTTTCCAGATCGCCTCGAGCGCGCGGCTCGGCGCCATGTTCTCGTACTCGGCGGTCGCACTCTCGATCGCCTGTCGCGCGGTCGCGACGAGCCCTGCGTGATGCGGAACACCGCCGAAGCTCTCCTCGCGCGCGGGCACGAGCGGGCTGCGCGCCATCAGCGACAGCGCACGGTTGACGAGGTTGCCGAGGTCGTTCGCGAGCTCGGCGTTGAACCGGCCGAACAGCGACTCGAACGTGAAATCACCGTCGAGGCCGAGCGGCACCTCGCGGAGTAGGTAGTAGCGCATCGCATCGATGCCGATCGGACGGCCGAGCGGACCGACCGCGAGTGCATCAGACAGCTTCAGTGGATCGATGCGCGTCGCTGGCATCGACTTCGAGATTTTCTCGCCGCGCACCGTCCACCAGCCGTGCGCGAAGATGCACTTCGGCAGCGGCAGCTTCGCGGCCATCAGGAACGCGGGCCAGTACACGGCGTGGAAGCGCAGGATGTCCTTGCCGATGACGTGGATCGCCTGCGGCCAGTACTTCGCGACGTCGGGACCGCTGATCTCGCCGCTCGGCGGGCAGAGGTCGCTCAAGTAGTTCGTGAGCGCGTCCATCCACACGTAGATCACGTGCGAGTCGCCCTGGTCATCGGCTTCGGGAACCGGGATGCCCCACGCGAAGCTCGTGCGCGACACCGACAGATCGCGGACGCCGCTCTTCAAGAACGACACGATCTCGTTGCGATACTGCTCGGGCCGGATGAAGTTCGGGTTCGCCTCGATGTGGCGGAGCAGCGGCTCGGCGTACTTCGACAGCTTGAAGAACCAGCTGCGCTCCTTGTCGATCCAGTTGACCGGCGTCTTGTGCACGGCGCACTTCCACGTGTCGCCGTCCTTGAGCAACTGGCTCTCGGTGTAGAACGCCTCGCAGCCGACGCAATACCAGCCCTGATACGACGCCAGATAGAGGTCGTCGGGAGTGTGCTTGCGGATCTCGCGCCACAGCGACGCGACGACCTTCTTGTGCTTCTCGCTCGTCGTGCGAATGAAGCGGTAGTCCTTGATGCCGAGCGTCTGCCAGGTCTCGTCGAAGCGCGGTGCGACGGCGTCGACCAGCTGCTGCGGCGTCATGCCCTTCTTTTTCGCGGTCTCTTCGACCTTCTGGCCGTGCTCGTCGGTACCGGTCAGAAACCGCGTGTCGTCGCCACGCATCCGGTGAAACCGCGCGAGCGTGTCGGCGACGATCGTCGTGTATGCGTGGCCGAGGTGCGGGACGTCGTTGACGTAATAGATCGGCGTCGTGATGTAGAAGGTGCTCATGAGTCTGGCAGGCCGGTCTCGTCGTGCTCGTCGGAATCCGGCGGCTCGGCTTCGCGCGGCTGATTTCCGCTCGGGAACATCGGCTTAACCTCGGTCGCTGGCAAGACCTCGGTGTCGCCGTGTCCATAAGATACCCGGACGCGCTGGCGGAGCACGTCGACCTCGACGACCCGACCTTCACCGCGCTGAGAAATGACGCGCTTGCCGAGCTTGGGCAGGCCTTTGCGTAGCTCGGCGTAGCCGGCCTGCTCGTAGACAAGACAGCACTTGAGCCGGCCACATTGCCCCGAGACCTTCGTCGGCGACAGCACGAGGCCCTGATCCTTGGCCATCTTGATCGACACCGGCACGAACTCGGGCAGCCACGTCGTGCAGCACAGCGTGAGTCCGCACGATCCGATGCCACCGACGGCCTTCGCTTCGTCGCGCACGCCGAGCTGGCGCAGCTCGAGTCGCGCGTTCGTCGCTTGACCGACCTTCTGCACGAAGTCGCGCAGATCGAGGCGCTCGTCGCTCGTGTAGTAGACGTTGATCTTGCCGCCGGTCTTCTCGACGCGGAACACCTTGAGCGGCAGCCGCAGCTGCGCAGCGACATCCTTCGCGATGCGCAAGGCGGCCGTGCGATCGCCCTCGCCATCGCGGTCACCGCGCAGGTCCATGTCGTTTGCACGCCGGATCACACGGCGCAGGTTG
>DASUFX010000612.1:0-9460 GCA_036274355.1 Kofleriaceae bacterium
CTGCCCCCTCGACGCCGCCAACACCCGGCTCGACGCAGGCTCAGTAGCAAGTCGGCCAGTTACGCCAGTCCGCCAGCCGGCTAGCGGAGGCGCCAGGCGACCGCAAGCCGCTGATCGGACTTGGCGATTCGGCCCGATGTCCGGGCATGGCCGTTGCTCGGACGTCCGCCATGCGAACGACCGCCCTGCTTGCCGTCTCCGCCCTGTCCGCTGGCCTGCTGTCGCAGGTCGGCTGCGCCTCCTTCGATGCCGACGGAGACCCCGAGGACAGCGTGTTTGTCGATGACAGCAAGGCGGACGACTTCTTCAGCACCGCTGCTGCCGAGTACATCCTCGAAGGCACATCGACCGTGACGCTCGACGCCGCGATGGCGAATGCGAGCGCGGACGAGAAAGCGGCAGCCGCGAAGAAGCTTGTGGGCTACAAGCAGATCGCGATCGCGTGGTTCCTGACGCAGTATCTCGTCGACAAGGAGCCCGACGAGGCGAACGCGTCGTTCGGCGGCTTCTCCGGCATCGCGAAGGGCGGCGAGTTCCAGGACCTGTCGATCACGCCGCGCGCGGATGGCCTGACCTACGACTTCACGTTCCGCCAGCTCGCCGCAGCCGGCAAGAACCTCATGTCGCAGCTGCCGATCCACACCGTGAACGGCAAACCGGCGTTCGACCTCGAAATCGGCAAGCCGACGAACGCCGAGATGGCGCAGCTCGAGACGAACAACGAGTGGTATCGCAGCGCGCCGTGGACGGAGTGGAACCCGGCGAACGTCGCGGCGGACAAGAAGGAAGCGATGCAGTTCGCGATCTCGCGCGAGCGCGAGTCGACCGACGCGTTCTTCGACCTCGAGCGCCTCACCGCGGACGGCAAGCTCGACATCGATGTCTATTTCGGCTGGGACTACCACTCGGACTATCACCTCAAGCATTCGCAGTCGTTCTTCACGTGGCTGAAGAGCGAAGGCTTCACGGCGCCGGCTGCGAGCTGGGACGCGATGACGAAGGACACTGGCGCGTTCACTCGCACGGTCAAAGCCGACGGCAAAACCGTCACCGTCGAGGTGCGCTTCTACTTCGGCAAGCCGGGCACGGCGACCGATCCGGATACCGACGCCGGCGGCAAGGTGCTCGAGGATCTCGCGCGGGCATCGCTCACTAAACGTGACGTGGTCGTCTACTCGGGCCACTCGGGTCCGTTCTACGGCTTCGCACTCGCGAACTGGCGCAAGACGACCGAAGGCGACCTCGACGACAGCGAGATGCGCACGATCGCGATGCCGGCCGACCGCTATCAGGTGGTCGTTGCCGAGGGTTGCGACACGTATCAGATCGGCGAGGCATTCCGCGAGAACCCGAACAAGGCCGGCAAGAACGTCGACGTGATCACGACGATGTCGTTCTCGAACGCGTCGACGCCGGCGACCGTCCAGAACGTCCTATCGGCGCTGCTCGCGCGCGACTCGAGCGGCAAGCTCCGCCCACAGCCGGTCTCGACGCTGCTCACCAAGCTCGACAGCCAATCGTGGGGCTTCCACTCGATGTATGGCCTCCACGGCATCGACGACAATCCGAAGCTCGTCCCGTTCGCGAAGACCGGCAACTTCGGCAAGGCGTGCTCCGCGAACACGGATTGCGGCGGACCGGGCAATTTGTGCGTCTCGACCACAGGCGGCAAGAAGTGCACGGCAGCCTGTGCGGCCGACCCCGGGTGCGGGACCGGCTATGCGTGCCGGACTGTAGCGAGCAGCTCGACGAGCACGATTTACGGTAAGGCCTGCCTGAAGCTGTAGGTTCGAGCGCGCTCCCGCGCTGGTTCGGTTCCCGTCTTGCTACGATGAGTCTCGGAGGCCCGGGACTCTCGATGAAAGACACTCTGGTGATGATCATGGCGGGCGGTAAGGGCTCCCGCCTCGGGCCGTTGACGATCCACCGCTCGAAGCCGGGCGTTCCGTTCGCCGGTCGCTATCGGATCATCGACTTCGTTCTCTCGAACTTCGTCAACTCGGGCTATCGCCGCATCTACGTGCTCACGCAGTACATGTCGTCGAGCCTGATCAAGCATCTGTCGCGCAACTGGCGGCTCTCGGGTTTCGGCGAGTACATCGAAGTCGTGCCGGCGCAGATGCGCCTCGGCGAGTTCTGGTATCGCGGCACCGCCGACGCTGTGTACCAGAACCTCAACTTGGTGCGCGACGCGCGCGCCGAGCACGTCGCAGTGTTCGGCGGCGACCACATCTACAAGATGGCGGTCGATCAAATGGAGGAACAGCATCGCGATCGCGCCGCGGATCTCACCGTCGCCGCGTTTCCAGTGCCAGTCAGTGAAGCGAGCGCGTTCGGCATCATCGATGTCGACGATCGCGGCCGCATCGTGCGGTTCGTCGAGAAACCGAAGAACCCGCCGGAGATGCCCGGGCGCCCGGGCTGGTCGCTCGTCTCGATGGGTAACTACCTCTTCCGTCGCGAAGTGCTCGAGCGCGCGCTCAGCGACGGCGGCAACGGAGCACCGCGCACCGACTTCGGGCGCGACATCATCCCGAAGCTGATCGCCGATGGCGCGCGCGTGTTCGTCTACGACTTCGCGCAGAACCGCATCCCCGGCGAGCCCGAAGGCGTCGGCCCGTACTGGCGCGACGTCGGTACGATCGAGTCGTACTTCACGTCGAACATGGAGCTGCGTGCACGCGTGCCCGCGCTCGATCTGTACAACCGGCAGTGGCGTATCCGCAGTGCGCAACGCGACTACCCACCTGCCCGCTTCGTTCGCGCTGGCGATGGCCACCCGGCGTCAGAGATCGACGACAGCTTGATCTGCGAAGGCTCGATCCTCGCGTCGGCCACCGTGACCGAATCGGTGATCGGCTACGACTGCTTCGTGCACTCGCGCGCGCAGGTGAAGGATTCGATCGTCCTGTCGGGTTGCGACATCGGCCGCGAAGCGCGACTTAGCCGCGTGCTGCTCGACAAGAACTGCAAGATCGAGCCGGGCTGCGTGATCGGTGAGGATCCCGAGGCGGACGCGAAGCGGTTCCCGTTCGTGACCGAGTCCGGCATCGTCGTATTGCCGAAGGGCACGCTCGTGCCGGCGCGCGGCCCGTGCGTACTCGCGAACGACGTCGCCGAGCTCATCAACAACGACCCCGAGCTCGCCGACAAGCTCGAGCCCGGGACGTTCGTCGTGTCGATGCAGAGCCGTCACAGCTACGACTCGGCGGGGCCGCGCTTCAAGAAGTTCTCGGGCGATGCAGATCCCGCCGACACGCGGCTCAGCAGCCAGGCGATCAACGCCGAGCTCGAGACGCGTCGCTGATCCGGTCGGCGTAGGATATCGACGTGCGAGTACTCCACGTCACGAGCGAGGCCGCGCCGTTCGCGCAGTCTGGTGGCCTCGCCGACGTGCTCGGCGGCTTGCCGCCTGCGCTCGCGCACGCCGGCTTCGACGTCGCCGTGCTGTTGCCGCTGTATCGCGGCACCGAAGCGAAGATCGCTGCCGCCGGCGCGACACTCGATGCCGGCACGCCGATCACGATCGAGCTCGGTCCGCACACGTACGCTGCGCGGCTTCGCACGACCCGCTTTCGCGACGTCATCTTCGGCTTCATCGACGCTCCGCTCCTCTACGACCGCGCCGGTCTGTTCTACGGCCCCACCGGCAACAGCGACTACGGCGACAACTACATCCGCTTCGGCGCGCTCGGCAAAGTCGCCGTCGACCACGGCGCATCATTGCTCGGCGGCGCCGTCGACGTGCTTCACGCGCACGACTGGCAAGGCTCGCCGGCAGCGACCTATGCCCGCACCGAAGGCATGAGCGCGGCAATTGTTACGACGATTCACAACCTCGCCTACCGCGGCGTCTTCCCCAAGCACGTGATGACGGACCTCGGTCATCCGTGGTCGCTGTTCACGATCCACAACCTCGAGTTCTACGATCAGGTCTCGTTTCTCAAAGGCGGCATGGCGAACGCAGACGCCGTGACGACAGTGAGCCCGAGTTACGCGAAGGAGATTCTGACGCCGCAGTTCGGCGAAGCGCTCGACGGATTTTTGCAGCACGACGTGAAACGACTGGTCGGCATCGCGAACGGCATCGATACCGAAGAATGGGATCCAGCAACCGATCGCGCGTTGCCCGCGAGCTACTCGGTAGACGCGCTTGCGGGCAAAGCCGTATGCCGCCGTGCGCTCGCGCACGAGCTCGGCCTGACACTCGCGGACGACGAACCGCTGATCGCAGTGATCGCGCGCATGACCGGACAGAAGGGCCTCGATCTCGTCAAAGACGCGGTGCCGGAGCTTCACCGGCTCGGCGCGAAGCTCGTCGTGCTCGGATCCGGAGAGCCTGATCTCGAAGCGACGTTCACTTGGCTCGCGAACGCGTTCAAAGATCAGATCGCCGTCCGGATCGGCTTCGACATCGCGCTCTCGCGCAGAATCTACGCGGGCAGCGATCTGTTCCTCATGCCGTCGCGCTTCGAGCCATGCGGACTCGGCCAGCTGTATGCGATGCGCTACGGATCAATTCCGGTCGTGCATGCAGTCGGTGGTTTGCGCGACACCGTGACCGATCCCGACACCGGGATCCAATTTTCTGCAGCGACGGTCCCTGCGTTGCTCGACGGACTCGAGCGCGCGATGAAACTGTTTCGCGATCCGAAGCAGCTTGCGGCTACGCGCCGAGCCGCGATGCTGCGTGATTCATCGTGGACCGCGTCTGCGCAGCAATACGCAGCGCTCTATCGCTCACTGCGTTGAACGGTACGGCGCACACTCCTTTGAATGGAGTGCAGCGATTTGCTGCGCCGTGGTTTGCTGCAGTGTGATCATTCTGTAGTCATGGTTACCCCGTACGCAGCAGCCGTGACGGCGCTTCTCGACGACGAATCGTGCTCGACCGTCCGCTTCGCGGACAGATTTGGTCCGTACTGCGGACGGCTCATCGAATCCTCGACGGGCCCCGTGCTGTCCGCGCCTCGGACCCGGTCCGTCCGCAGGTCGGACCTCACCGTCCGCCAGACGGACCTGGGCGTCCGCTTTGCGGACCTAACGCACACTGCCAAGCCGCCCCATGTGCGGCCCGGTTACACTTTCGGCCAGGCCAGCTGGTCCCTCAGCCTGAACCCGAATAGCTGTGATCAGGCCTGTCAACAACTACGTGCCTGGGTCGGGTTATTCACAACCCAACTCAGACCTAAAGTCCCGATTTACAAGGACCCACCGGGATCGCCACTGCACCTGTGAACAAGTTGTGATCCCGGTGTTGGGGTGGGTTCCGGGAGCGACGGCGCTTCGATAACTTACGCTATATGTCGCTCGATATACTCCGCGCGCCTACATGGTGGCATAGCCCACGTACTCCCGTGCGGGAGTGAGCGGCAAGAGCACGGTCAATGAGTCTTACTCGGTGCGTCAAATGAACCGCCATCGAGCCGAAGAACGGGGGTTCCGGCAGCCGAGTCTGAACCTGCATCGCTTGCCGTGAGCGGCAGTCCGCCGTCACCCAGTGAATTGGGAACGCCGCCATCACCGGCTGCCGGGTTCGCAGCGATCGTCATCAAGCGACACGCTTCATCGTCTTTGCGGTCACACGCGTGTGTCAGCAGCTCTTGGCCGCGTTTGTAGTCGCGCGCAACGCCCACGCCATCGATCAACATCGCACCGAGCACGCGGCAGGCGATCGGATCGTCGGCGACGCACGCGCGCTCGAACCATACCGAAGCGGCCGCAGTCGATCGCGGCAGACCACGTGCTTCGAGGTAGGCGATCCCGATCTGGCGGCAGCCGGTTGGGTCGCCGCTCTCACAGCCTTGCTTGTAGTGGGCGATCGCGCTTTTCCAGTGCGGTGCAGGAGTGGGCGCTTTTGCCGCAATCATCGCGTCGAGATCGCCTGCGTTGGTACACGCAAACGGGACCTTTCCTTTGCACGCGAGGTCGAGCAGCTTGTCCGCACGCTGCAGATCGACCGGCACCCCGCGGCCGTCACGCAACATGAGCCCGAGGTTGCGGCACGCGAGCGTAAAGCCGCCGTCGCACGCTTGCTGATAGACCAGGGCCGCGCGCTGCGGATTGCGATCGACGCCCATGCCTTCGGAGAGCGCGAGCGCGAAGTGATTGCACGCGGACAGGTTCCTGCCGTTGCACGCCTGGGCGAACAGCGCGGTCGCGCGTCGCGGATCGGGCGAGACGCCCACGCCCTCTGCGTACATCACGCCGAGGTTGCGGCACGCTTCCATGTCGCCGCCCACGCAGCGCTTGTCGAGCTTGCCCGCGACCTCGGTCGGATCGACACCTCCGTCGCCCGCGCCCGCGTCGCGTCCCTTGGCCTGCTTGCTGCCCTTGCAGGCGACGAGCAGCACGAGCGCGAGGACGGCGATACGAGGCATACGCGCGAGTCGTATCACCGAGTCACCGCCGGGTACACCGTGTTGAGGTACGCGGCTTGCCCGTACAGGTTAATCGGCGCGAGTCGAAACACGGTGACGATCGCGATACCGACGACGATGGCGGCGGCGAGCCCGCGCCAGCCCACGACGCGATAAAGCGCCCAGCCGACGAGCGCCGCGATGCCGGCCATCAGCGGCACGAGGCCGAGCAGTCCCTGAATCCCGATCGCGCTCGCGACGTTCGGCGCGACCGCATTGTCCGTGAGCATACGCAGCGTCACCTCGTACAGTGGATTTCGTACCGAGTCAGGCCAGTACGGGAACGTCCATGCGGAAGCGCAATAGATGATGACCGCGCTCACGATCGTGCCGCACAACGCTCCGAGCACGAGCGGCCGCGAGCGCAGCGCATCGATCGCGACGACGACGAGCGGCAGCCAGAACGGGAGCATCGCGGTCACGTAGCGCGGGCCGACACCCCAGCCGCCGCGCCAGAACGAGATCGACGAGATGAACAGGATGAAGATGATCGCGACCGCGCTGCACACGAGCGTCGTCGCGCGGTCACCGCGCCGCCAAAGGAGCACCGCGCCGGGCAGCGCGAACAACAGCCACGGCGACAGCACGAACAGGCCGTTGTCGGGCGCGAAGAACGAGCCCCAGAACGCTTCCTTGCGCAGCTTGCTGATGCCGAGGAAGCCCTGCTTGTGCAGATACGCGAACGTCTGCGTCGCGTCGTAGCCGGTGCGCCACGGGCTGCCAAAGCAGACCTTGTGGTACCAGAGCAGCGCGGCTACCGGCACCGCCGCTGCCGCTGCCGCGATCGCGAGCGCGGTCGCGAGGTCGCGCTTCGGCCACGCCCACAGCTTCACGATCAGATAGACGGCGATCGGCACGCCGGCGAATGCGGCCTGGTAGTCGACGAGTAGCGCCGCACCGGCGAAGAAGCCGACCGCCGCCATCCACCGCATGCTGCGTTTCTTCTCGACGACGTCGACCGCGAGGATCCACGAGCTCGCGATGCAGATCGCCGCGAGCTGGTGCGAGTAATAGAGCATCGAGTACGTCATCGCGAGCGAGCCGAGCGCGTACGCGAGCACGACGAGCCGCCGCACTGCCGGCTCTGGCGTGTAGCGCGCGAGAAAGCCCCACAAGAGCCACAAGAACAGCAGCGCCGGGATCACGCCGCCGACGACGCGGCATAGCCACATCGAAGTCGCGAGCGACGGCTCTCCACCGATCCAGCTGACCAGCGCGTAGACCGGGACGACGAGAAACGACGATCCCGGCGCCTTGTTCGAGTACTGATGACCATCCGACGGCGAGACGTCAGCGGTCGAGCCCCAGCGCTGAACGCCCTTGTCGATGGCGAACGTGCCGTCGTCGCAAATTGCCTTGACGAGGTAGACGCGTGGCAGCTCGTTCGCGCTGTGGATCCGAGGGAAATACGGAAACGCGTAGAGGTACGCCACCGCGATCGCGACGAGCCAGCCATGGCGTAGCCCCCACTGGGTCAGCATGCGCATGCGCGGCAGCTCGGGCACGTTCCTGCCGAACGTGATACCACCGGTTTGATGTATGCGCCGCGCTATCGCTCGGTTCGCGATGCGATCCGTGCGGACATCAGCCGGGCCATCGCGATGGCGACCGGCGGCGCCCTCCTATTTGCCCCGATCGAGTACGCGCTGACGGTGTACGCCTACTCGGGCTCGATCGAGTGGGCGAGCAAGCTGCGGCTCGCCGCACTAACGCTGACGCTCGCGCTGTGGCTGTGGGTTGTCCTGGTCGTCGTTACCGCGGGCACGATGGTAGCCGCGCGGCTTCTGCGCGGCGTATTCGATCCCCGCCGCGCGCGCGACCTCGGCTGGTTCGTCCCTTCCCCGCCGGTCGACGGCGTGCGGCCGGGCGTGCCGATCCTGTGGGCCACGATCGCGACGATCGGCGCGGTCGGCACATTCGTCCAGCGCGGTGCGGTGTGGGCGAACCTCCATTACCAGGAGAAGGAGCTGACCGCGATCGTGATCGCGGCGATCGCGCTGCTCGGATTCGCCGTCGCGTTTCCGCTGCGCCGGCTGTTCGGCATCGCGGCCGACGTCGGCGCGAAGGCTCTCGCACCAACGCTGCGCCAGTGGAATCCGCTTGGTCGGTGGCGCGCGGCTGGCGTCGCATGTGCAGCGCTGATCAGCGGCACGCTCGCCACATGCTGGTTCCTGCTGCCGCAGAGCCGCTCGGTGCTGCCGGTCCGGCTCGTGATCACGACGGTCGTCGTCGCATTCGGCATGGGCCGCTACGCCGAGCTTCACGATCGCGTCGCGCACCGGCCGCGCCGTCGCAGCTACGCGCTGGCGATCGCCGGCATCGCGCTCGCGCTCAACGTCGCCACCCTCTGGCGCTTCGGCGCCGACCCGGAGACGAAGTACGTCGCGATCACCGCGTCGCCGGCGCTCGACAAGTTGATCCAGCTCGTGCGCACCGCGAACGATCTCGATCGCGACGGATTCGGCTCGCTGCTCGGCGAGAACGACTGCGCGCCGCTCGACAAGTCGATCCACCCCGGCGCGACCGACCGCCCTGACGACGGCATCGATCAGAACTGCGATGGCCGCGACTTCTCATTACGCGCGGCGCCGGTACCGACGGGCCCTGCGGTCGCGGTTCCGGATCAGTTCAAGCACAGCGACTGGAACGTCCTGCTCATCACGATCGACACCGTTCGCTACGACCACACGTCGTTCGGTGGCTACAAGGACGGGCCGAAGAAGCGCGACACGACGCCGCGACTCGCCGAGCTCGCGAAGAAGGCGACGTCGTTCACGTTCTGCAACGCGCCGAGCGCGGGCACGATGGCATCGATTCCCGCGATCCTGACCTCGAAGTTCTTCCACTCGGGCCTCGCGCTCGACGAGAACTTGCCGCCCGGGAATCCGCCGAAGATCAAACCCGAGAACACGACGCTGCCCGAGATCATGAAGCGCGCGGGGTACAAGACCGGCGTCGTCGCGTCGCACAACTACTGGAACGACTGGGGCCTCGATCAGGGTGTCGACGACTACGACAACACGATCGGCAAGAACGCCGAC